>SXRF01000082.1 GCA_005792635.1 Rickettsiales bacterium | reverse complement strand
GCGGGCGCAGATACGGGTCGATTTTATCCTTCAAATCTCCGGGTAAAAAACCAAGTTTTTCCCCCGCCTCCACCGCTGGGCGTGAGAGGATAATTTTTTCCACCTTGCCCGCCGTGAACGAAGCCACCGCCATGGCAACCGCGATATAGGTTTTACCCGTCCCCGCAGGGCCAAGCGCGAAAACCACCTCGTTTTTGCTCAAAGTTTCGATATAATTCGCCTGCGCTGGCGAATAGGGTTTTACGCTTTTTTTCATGGTTTTGACGACAAGGTCACTCGCGCCAAACAAATTTTTATTTTCCCCGTCTTGCTGCGTCCGCTGCGCACCCGTCATGCGGATTGCCGCCTCCACCTCTTTTATGCCGATACTCCCACCTTTTTTAAGGTCAGCATGTAGCGATTCCACCACCGCTCGCGCATGCTCAATTGCGGATTTTTCACCAGAAAACGACAGCATATTCCCGCGAGTTGTCGCGTGGATATTAAGTTTTCGTTCTAACTTGGAAAGATGGGCATCGCCCTCGCCAAACAGCATAGGCAGTAATTTTGTATCGTTAAAAGAAATAGTAACCGTATCACCGAGGTTTGCGTGTTTTTCTTTCACTAAAAAATCCCCTATCTCTTTTGACCGAATTTTTTTCTTGTAAGTGATAACATCATACCCATACCAAGCGCAATTGCAACAACTGATGAGCCGCCGTAACTCAGGAACGGTAGCGTCATCCCCTTGGCGGGGAACAGGTTCACAGCAACGCCCATATTGATAATCGCCTGAATGCCAAATTGCGTGAGTAGCCCGACGACGGAAAGGGCGACAAACAAATCCCCCTCCCGCCAGACGCGGCTAAACCCGCGCAGAACAACAAAGGCAAACAGGCAGAGAATAAGAAGGCAAACGATAACGCCGAACTCTTCGCCCGTCACTGCAAATATAAAATCAGTGTGCGAATCGGGCAAAAATTGTTTTACTTGCCCTTCGCCTGGCCCGCGACCAAATACTCCGCCGTTTTTGAATGCCTCCAGCGATTTTGCCACTTGATAATTCTCGCCCGCCACAGGGTCTAAGAAGCTATCAATGCGTTTTGCCACATGCGGAAATGCGTAATACGCGCCAACGCCGCCGCCCACCGCCAGCGCACCAAACAGCAACACAAAAAACATCGGCAAACCCGCAAGGAAAAGCTGCACGCCCCACATTGCCGTTACCGTTATGGTCATGCCAAGGTCGGGCTGAATAAGCAGCAAAAACACGGTGAGCAGATACAGCCCAACCGCCACGCGGTAAGCTGGGAAATCAACCCGCCGATGGCTTTCCGCGCATATCCAGCCCATCACCACCGCGAAAAAAGGCTTCATAAATTCCGAGGGCTGAACGGAAATTCCCAGCAGATTTATCCAGCGATGCGCTCCCTTGGTGCTTTCGCCAATAATGGGAACGAGCATCATCAGCGCGAGACTAGCCATAAGACCGAGAACGGCAAGACGGCGGATGGCAATGGCAGGCAACATCGAAACCGCGAGCATAACCACAGTTCCCAGCGCAAGGAAAATATGATGGCGATGAACGAAGTAAAACGCTGGCAAATCCAAGCGTTTCGCCACTGGCGGGCTGCCCGCCGCCACCAAAACCGAGCCAATAGCAATGAGCAGCAAAACCGCGAATAAATTAGCGCGATCCACCGTCCACCACCAACTCGCCACCACCCCCGTATTCGTGCGGTCAAGACGCATTTATTTTTCCTTCCCGTCATCCTGCGGAACACGCAGTGTCAGCGCAGGATCTTAAAGCCAGAACTAGGTTCTGTTGAGGAATTCGCTAGAGCATAGCGACCCGAAGGGCGGCGAAGCCAATATGGTAGTTTTCCGAGAACCGTAGCGCAGTGTATGGAACAAATCCACAAGTGGGATTTGTTCCTTAAAAAACAAAATCCCACCTGTGGATTTTGTGATACATGAGCTTTGGTACGCGCAGGAAACTGCCATTTGCAGCAAGCTATAGTAGAATTACCCAACAGAACCTAGACTTAAAGGAAAGAAAAACAAGCTTCAATGTATTTTGGAAAATAGTTTTGTAAAAAAAAGAAAGCAGCGCGAACGCTGATTTCTGATGGATTGCAAGCTCTTTAGCTGGATTTTTTGTCGCGCGACCTTTTCTTTTTTTAATCGCGAACCACAGAATTTTTCTGTTGGCGACCCAATCCTGCCCCTAAAAGCACTGGATTGTAGTTAATGCATCCCGTTACTTGTGAAGAAAAATGACTTAATAAAAGTGCTATTTGGGTATTTTTTGTCCCTAAAAGTACCGTTTTTTACTTTAAGTTCTCGCTGCAAGAATTTGATATTGCTCAATTCATCAATAAAATATGAGCGATATTTTTTATTTTATCTTTTTTTATTTTTTCCACTTCCTGACCAATTTCATTAGCTGTATTCTGGGTCTAGGTGCTAAACTACTCCGCCTTCACAATGGAAAGTCGCAAGCCCAACGCATCAAGAATTTTGGCAAGAGTTTTCAGTTCAGGGTTGCCCTTTTCGGAGAGGATATTGTACAGCGTGGTGCGGGTCAGCCCCGTTTTTTTGGAAATTTTACTCATGCCACGCGCCCTTGCCGCAACCCCCAGAGCGCGTGCAATATGCACAGGGTCATTCCCAGCGCAAGAAAGCTCAAGAAAATGCTCAATCTGCTCCTCGGTTTTCAAGTAACGAACGGGGTCAAAAACCCTATAACCTTTTGGCAGTTTTATTTCCATATTTACTTCCAATCATTCGCTAATTTTTTAGCTTTTTTAATATCGCGTTCCTGCGATGATTTATCACCAGCTGCAAGCATTATCACCGCTATATTCATTTTTCTGATAAAATACAAACGATAGCCAGCACCATAGTGAATTCTTGCTTCTAATAAACCATCACCCACTGATTTTATATCGCCAAAATCAGCCTGTGAAAATCTGTATAATCGTTCAGAAACAATGGTTGCCAAGCGACCATCGCGGATCTTTTCCGCCCATTTGGCGAATTCTTTACTTTCAATAATCTGATATTCTATTTCATCCATAGCACATCACGAAAAAACTGTCAAGTTTATAAGACAAAAATAAGATATAATATTGTTTTTATTGCTTTATTTTCTCAACCAACTCACAAAAAACATCGCCGCGATGCTCGAAGCTTTTGAACTGGTCAAACGAGGCGCAGGCGGGGGAGAGTAGGACGACCGAGCCAGATTTCGCCATTTGCGCCGCCTCGCGCACTGCCACTTCCAGCGTTCCACAGTGAGTATATGGCACTTTGCCGTCCAAGGTTTTGGCGAATTCATCGGCTGCCTCGCCAATCAGAAAAGCATGAGCGATATGGCTGAAATAAGGCGCGAGGCTAGCAATTCCGCCCGCCTTTGCTTTGCCGCCCAAAATCCAATATATATTTTGATACGGTGCGAGGGCATTAGCCGTCGCGTCAGCATTTGTCGCCTTGCTGTCATTGATAAATTTTACGCCGTCAATTTCGGCGACAAGTTGCAAGCGATGACGAAGCCCGCCAAAACTCTGCATCGCCGCATAGATTTTTTCAGGAACAACCCCAACCGCCCGTGCTGCCGCATATGCCGCCGCCGCGTTCTGCCAGTTGTGTTTGCCTGTTAGGGAGGAAATGTTTCGTAGGTCGTAGTCCGTAGTTCGTAGTTCGCAGCCATTAATTTTATCGTGGATTACGCCATTGTTAACAAATACGCCACTATCCAGCTTATTATCCACCGATATTTCTACCAAATTTTCTTCACGAAGTACGAGGTACGAACTACGAACTACGCTACTATCCACTACAGCGCAATCCCCCGCCGTTTGCCGCTCAAAAATCCGCGCTTTTGCCGCAATATAGCCCGCCATGTCGCCGTGCCTGTCCAGATGGTCGGGCGTAATATTGAGCAAAACTGCGACATTAAAACGAACGGTTTGCAGCAAATCTAGCTGATATGACGACATTTCCAGTACATAAACCCCGCCCGCTGCAAGTGGCTCTAGAGCAAGCGCAGGCGTTCCCAAATTGCCGCCAACTTGGCAAGGCACGCCTGCCTCTTGCAAAATATGCCCGATAAGCGTGGTGGTGGTGGATTTTCCGTTTGTGCCTGTAATCCCGATATATGTTGCCTGTGGATGGGCGCGGAATAATAATTCCACCTCGCCAATAATCGGCACATTATGGGCTTTGGCGAGTTCTACCACAGGGTGCGGCGCGGGGTGCGTCAGCGGAATTCCCGGTGAAAGCACAAGGGCTTTTAGCTGTTTCCAATCCCAATATTTATAATGCTTGGTGTTGCGTGGATGCTTGGCATCGGCTGACAGCGCATCATCCCAGCTATAAACCTTCGCCCCGCCTGCCTTCAGCGAAGCAATCGCGGCATTTCCCGCCTTACCCAACCCAAAAACACCAACCTTCTGCCCCGCAAATTCAGTTATTTTTATCATTTTTTACTCGCAATAATCAGTAAATTCTTGCCAAAAAATTTGTTAAAAAGCCTATCAAAAATTCGGCTAATAGGAAATACAAGGCGGTCATAAATAATCACCATTCTTGAACTACCCGCAACATTATTAGGGCAAATACGGCTTAATATAAACCAACAAACAAAACCAATGCTATCCACATATTCTGCCCGTTCTATGGAAAATCCCGATTTTTTTAATTTCTCCACCAGCTCATTTTTTGTATAGCGGCGATAATGCCCAATTAATTTATCAAATTCAGAGTACAGGCACATAAAAGCGGGAACATAAATAAACATTTTGCCATCATCTTGCAATTTTGCGTGCATTGCCCGCAATATATTTACATCATCTTCAATATGCTCTAAAACATTGCTATGATAAATCCTTGCAATAGCTGGAGCATCTTCAAGTGCTTTATAAACAGCAAGCCCATTTTTTTCTAGGTTTTTACACAGCTCTTCATCGGCTTCCACGCAGATTATTTCTTTGTTTTTTTGCTTGAGGCGAATTGCAAACTCACCCGCACCAGCCCCAAAATCTATTGCTGAAGATTTATCACCAATAAAATCGCATAGTTCTTTTTCTAGAAAATTATTATAATTCACGGCATCGTGAATTACTTCTAGGAATTTTTTGCCCGTATATTCAAAATCTTCGCTCATGAAATTACCGCACCTTCAGTGTCGCCAAGCCCAGCAGCGCGAATACGCAGGCGATAATCCAAAAACGAATCACCACTGTGGTTTCTTTCCAGCCGAGTTTTTCAAAATGATGGTGAATTGGTGCCATTTTGAACACGCGCTTGCCGCGAGTTTTGAAGGAAACCACTTGAATAATCACCGATAACGCCTCCATCACAAACAAACCGCCCGTGATTGCCAGCACAATTTCATGCTTGGTGATGACGCTGATTGCGCCCAGTGCGCCGCCAAGCGAAAGGCTGCCCGTATCGCCCATAAACACCTGCGCGGGCGGAGCGTTAAACCACAAAAACCCAAGGCTTGCGCCAACCAGTGCCGAGCAGAAAATCGCCAGTTCCCCCGCTTCGGGAACAAAATTAAGCTGTAAATAGCCCGCAAAATCTGGGCGACCAACAAGGTAAGCAATCAGCGCGAAACTACCCGCCACCAGCATAATCGGAACAATGGCAAGCCCGTCCAGCCCGTCGGTTAAATTCACCGCATTACTCGCGCCAATCATCACCACCATGACAAAGGGAATGTAAAAATAACCAGCATCAATCAACACATTTTTGAAGAAGGGAACGGAGACATGCGAGGCGAGATGTGTCGGCGCAACTGTCTGAATTGCCAGCACTGCCGCGATTGAAATCACCGCCTGCCACAGCATTTTTTTGCGCGAAGAAAGCCCTTTGCTATTGCGTTTAGTGAGCTTCAAAAAATCATCAAAAAAACCTATTAAACCAAAGCCAACAGTCACCAAAAGCACAATCCAGATATAGGGATTTTTAAGGTCAGACCATAGCAGAGTGGAAAGGCTAACCGAGATAAGAAT
>SXRF01000081.1 GCA_005792635.1 Rickettsiales bacterium | reverse complement strand
TTGCCATCCTCGCGCAGATGGGGGCATTCGTGCCAGCGGAGTATGCACGGATTGGCGTGGTTGACCGCCTATTTTCCCGCGTGGGCGCGGCGGATGACCTTGCTCGCGGGCATTCAACATTCATGGTGGAGATGGTGGAAACGGCGACCATCCTCAACCAAGCCAGCGAAAAATCCTTGGTTATCCTAGACGAAATCGGGCGCGGAACGGCAACTTTTGATGGCTTGTCCATCGCGTGGGCAGTGGTGGAACATCTGCATAACACCACCAAATGCCGCGCCATTTTCGCAACGCACTATCACGAGCTAACCGAGCTGACCGCCAGCCGTCCCGCGCTGTCATGTCACAGTATGAAGGTGAAGGAATGGAAGGGCGATTTAATATTTCTGCATGAAGTGGCGGTGGGCAGTGCCGATAGGTCATACGGCATTCATGTGGCGCGGCTGGCTGGGCTACCCGCCAGCGTTATCGCCCGCGCCACCATCATTTTGCATGAGCTGGAAAGCGAAAAACGAAGCGCACCACAACTCGCCGAAAGCCTGCCGCTATTTTCCTATACCCCGCCACCAACACAAACCACCGACCCAAAACTGGAAAAACTGGCGGATGAAATAAGGAATATTTCGCCAGACGATTTAAGCCCCCGTGCGGCTTGGGACACCCTGTACAATCTGAGAACCAGCCTTCTCAAATGAAAAAACCACTTGAGATGTTTGATTCGGCTGTAGCGGTGGATATTTTTCACTATCGGGATAGATAGTTTTGCCATCATGATGGACTTCTTCATATTGGCATAATGGAACAAGCTTTCCTGATTTAGTTTTTACCGCATAATCCAAATGACTATGTTCCATAGCTTGTTTTAGCTTGGCATCCTCTACCTCACCAAGCGGAATAACCTCGCCGTCAATATAAACAATTGCCGAACACCTCATTTCATGATGTATTTCAGGTTGAGAATTTTCGTCAAGCACTGGAGATTCAAATATATAATACGCGTCCGCTGTGTGCGGAACTTCAAACTCTGCACTGCGATCAGCTATCCTCTCTGGTTCGGTTTTTGTCCCATCAGCAAGAATAAATCGTACAAATGTCCAGTGGTCTTGGTTTAACATATCAACCTCCATATAAGCTCAATATGGCAAGTGTAGCATATATGGACAAAAATAACATTAATAAAATATTAAGCTTTTGTGACAGTCAGCACCAATTAGCTAGACACTGTTAGATAATTCGCTAAACCATAGCGAAAATGGGGATTTTCGAGAACCGCAACGGAGTGTACACTAAGTACATGAGTAGCGGAAGCGCAAAAAATCAGCATTTGCAGCACGGGTTAGTAGAATTAGCTAATAGTGTCTACCATGTGTTTCATACCAGTTTTTAGGTAAGCATAGCCTGTAAAAATGGTGAGGATAGCAGCGAGCCACAGGAGGATTTGCCCTAATATTTCCGCATGCAGCCAATCAGGCGCACCCGCGCCAAGCAGCAACAGAAAAATCGCCAGCATCTGCGCCGCAGTCTTGAACTTTGCCAGTTTGGAAACAGGAACGCCAATGCGGATTTCCGCCAGATATTCGCGCAGCCCCGAAACTAAAATCTCGCGGCAAACGATAGCAATTGCAGGCAGCAAATCCGCCCGTTTGGTCGCCACCAGCAAGATGAGAGCCGTCGCCACTAATAGCTTATCAGCAATTGGGTCTAAAAACCGCCCAATATTTGACTGTGCCTGCCATATCCGCGCCGCATAGCCATCCAGATAGTCAGTAATCCCCGCCAGCGCGAAAAGACCAGCCGATAGGTAAAAACTTGAATTACCAAGATAATCCGTCGGCAAAAAAAATACCAGCAACAAAGCGGGTATCACCGCAATGCGGAAATAAGTAAGGTAGTTGGGAATATCTTTCTTGTTAAGCTTCATGGAATTAGTGTTGCACAAAATAACCAAAATGGGAAATTATTTGTTGATGATGGATTGCTAGGTTCTGCCCAGAAATTCGCTATGGCGCAAGCGAAAATGGTGGTTTTCCGAGAACCGTAGCGGAGTGTACACTAAGTACATGAGCAACGGAAGCGCAGGAAACCGCCATTTGCAGCAAGCTATAGCAGAGTTTATGGGCAGAACCTACCATATTTCCCTTTCCTGCCCTTCACTGCGACCTTTGAATCTGGTTGTCATCTTAATAATTCTCTCAAAAGCTTTTGCGGCTTCTTCTTTCAAAGCTTTCAGTGCGCTGGTCTGCTGTTCAGCTTCTTTGGTTGCCAAAAGGTCTATGGCATGAACATTCGTAATTGCGAATGGTCTATTTGCTCCTTCTTTTATATCTGTGAATTTTCTTATATCCTCTAGTTTTTTCAACTCATCCAATACACTTTGAGAATAAGCCGCCACCATGCCATATGTCCGTGTTGCATGAATTAAGGAAAAATGCCTATTTCTATCATCGTCAACTATGTTCTCCTGCGCGGCTTCTACCACCTTGCTAGTCTTGGCTCTATAATTCATAAGCTTTTGGTAATCCCAATCTGGACCTTCTTCAATATCGCTGATTAAATTGGCGGTTTGGTCGCATATTTTCACCACTCTGGCAGGCAGAGATATTTTCTGCACATGCCTAACCTGCCACTCCTCTTTTGATATTTTTTCACCATTTTCATTTTGATATTCAATAGGATTGGTCAATTCCTTTACCAATCCTGCAACTTTTTCCCCAAAGTCATTTTTAGGAAAAGCTTCTTTTATCTCCTGCAACATCCGCGCTTCAGCAGCTTGTTTTTCCTTCGCATCATCAAATTTCTTCCCCGCACTTTCTATACAGTCGTGTAAAAGTGCGGCGCATCTCATTGGGTCGCTCCATACTCCATCCTTACGAATACTTCTATCCACCAAGTCATAAACGCGCAAAGGATGAGTTATATAGTCCAGCTTTTCCGTACCTTTACGCTCTTCACCTTTATGAATTTCATTGGCAAGTTCATAGGCAATACGGACATTATCGCTTGGTTTGCGCTGGAGAATGTCTTCGCGTAAGATATTTTTTACATATTCTGGATAATTTTTAGATATGCTTGAAGTGTCCACCACAGCAACTTTGGGCTGCTCAACCAGTTCTCTCCACATATACTACGCAGCCGCAAAGGAAAACTCTGGTTTTTTGCTGCTGATGCGCTCAATCTTCGCGCCGCAAGCCGCTAGTTTTTCTTCCAAGCGTTCATAGCCCCTATCCAGATGATACACGCGGTGGATGATGGTTTCGCCCTTGGCGGCGAGCGCGGCAATCACCAGCGACAGTGAAGCCCGCAGGTCAGTTGCCATCACCTCCGCGCCAGTCAGCGCGTCCGCTGGGCGAATCATCGCGCTTGAACCGTGAATCACCACCCGCGCCCCCATCCGCATCAATTCTGGCACATGCATATAGCGGTTTTCAAAAATCGTCTCGGTTATCATCGACGCACCGTCCGCCAGCGTCAGCATCGCCATCATCTGCGCCTGCATATCAGTCGGAAATCCCGGAAATGGTTGGGTTATAATGTCAATCCCGCTTAGGCTATCGCCCGCGATTATGCGAATTCCGCGCTCGGTTTCTTGCACTTCCACACCAGCTTCTGCGAATTTTTCCAATACAGATTGCATGTGTTCCATGCGCGCGCCGACCAGCTCCACATCCCCGCCCGTAATCGCCGCCGCCGCCGCAAATGAACCAGCCTCAATACGGTCAGGTATCACCGAATATTCGCAGCCATGCAAGGCTTCAACGCCTGTTATGGTAATCGTATCCGTACCAATGCCATCAATTTTCGCGCCCATTTTTTGCAGGCAATGAGCAAGGTCACAGACTTCTGGCTCACGCGCCGCATTGCGAATAGTGGTCACGCCTTCCGCCAAGCTCGCCGCCATCAACACATTCGCCGTTGCGCCAACCGAAACTTTCTCAAACATAATATCCGCGCCATGCAGCTTACCGCCAACACTCGCGTGTATATAACCCTCCGCCAGCTCAATATTCGCGCCCATTTGCTCCAGTGCCTTCAGATGCAAATCAATAGGCCGCGCACCAATGGCACAGCCCCCCGGAAGCGACACCTTCGCCGCGCCAAAACGGGCGAGCAATGGCCCAAGCACCCACACCGAAGCCCGCATCGTGCGAACCATCTCATACGGCGCGGTTAAGTTGTTGATATTACTCGCGCAAAGCGTCATGGTTTTGTCGCTAGCATTCGGCGCGGCGAAGGAAATTTCCACGCCGTGTTGCGCCAGCAAATTCGCCATGGTCACAATATCCGCGAGGTACGGCACATTGGAAAGCGCGAGCTTTTCTGAGGTCAGCAAGCTCGCCGCCATCAGCGGCAAAGCAGCATTCTTCGCGCCCGAAATAGGAATTTGTCCACGAAGCGGCACACCGCCAATAATCCGAATTTTATCCATTAGAGTTCCTATTTCCCGCCCTGTTATTTAAGTATTGTTAGGGTTTTAACGATATTATGCAAAAAAGCAAAGAAATTTTGCATTTAATAACTGACTTTCGTTAAAATAGATGATAGCCAAATAAAAACACCTCCAACCGCTAGAATATAAATAATATGTCCTCTCTCCTCCTTGTCGGCTGCGGTAATATGGGCAGTGCTATGCTCACACGCTGGCGCGAAAAAATGCCTGCGGGTATTTCCGAATTTTTGGTGGTGCGCTCAAAAGACGCGCTGCCAGAAACCACTCCTGACATCGTGGTTTTTGCCGTAAAGCCGCAAAATCTTGCGGAAATTCTGCCGATTTACAAAGCGCGGTTTGGCGCGAAACCGCTATATATTTCCATCGCTGCGGGCAAAAGCATCGCCTTTTTTGCCGAACATCTTGGCGCGGACGCCAGAGTTATTCGCACCATGCCCAACACCCCTGCCCTTGTTGGCAAAGCGATGACCGCGCTATGCGCGAGCAGCAATGTTTCAGACGGCGAAAAGGAAACGGCGACCGCGCTGATGAATGCAATTGGTTCAAGCCTGTGGGTGGATGAAAAAGACATGAACGCCGTCACCGCAGTTTCAGGCAGCGGAACAGCTTATGTGTTCTTATTTTTGGAAGCACTGGCAGAGGCGGGAGTGAAATCTGGGCTTGACGCAGACACGGCAAAAACGCTCGCCGTCGCTACGCTGCATGGCAGCATTCACCTCGCCGAAAAAAGCGGTGAGAGCTTGCAAAAACTCCGCGAAAATGTCACCAGCAAAGGCGGCACAACGGAAGCTGCTCTTGCCGTTTTAATGGGGGAAAATGCTCTAAAAAAATTATTGGAAAATGCCGTCACCGCCGCGGTAAAACGGGCAGAAATTCTTGCTAATCAATAATTTGTGCAATGCAACTTTTTTGCTTGACATGGTGAATTTTTATTGCTATCGTGCAACCGTGATTTTGAGACTATTATTTTATAAACCAACTTTGGAGAAACCATTATGTCATACAATCAAGCATTCGCCGATATGTTCAAAAATACCTTGGACTTTAACCAACTATTTTCAACCAGCCGTCGCAACATGGAAGCTGCTAACGCTGCAACTCAAGTTGTTGTTGAAAGCGCACAAACCATCTCTCGCCGTCAAGCGGAAGTTGCTCGCGCTAACATTGATAACGCGCTGAAAGTCTCTAAAGACCTGATGACCAGCGGCACACCTGAAACCGCAATCAGCAAACAAGCTGATTTGATGAAAGCGTTTTTTGAAAACACTCTAACCAACCTTCGTGAAGTTAGCGAACTGGTTACCAAATCTAGCTTTGAAGCGTTTGATGTGCTTAACCGCCGCACCGCTGAAAGCATGGAAGAAATCAGCAAAGCTTCTTCTGCTGCTACCACTGCAAAGAAAAAAGCTGCGTAATTTTGCACGCTAAATAATGAAAAAGCCCCATTTGGAAACATTTGGGGCTTTTTTTATTCACAAAAATCTGCCATAACCGTAGATATGCCAAACACCAAAACCATCCCAGAAATCAGCTCCCGCACCGCGCCAGACGGGCGGGTGGGGATTATTGATATTGGCTCAAACTCCATCCGCCTTGTGGTGTATGACGCGCATAAACGCTCGCCTGTTCCAATATATAACGAAAAAGTTCTCTGCGCTCTGGGCAAAGGACTCGCGGTCAGCGGTGTGCTTAACCCCGCGGGTGTGGAGATGGGGAAAACTGCCCTGCGCCGCTTTGTCGCCATGGGGCGGAATATGCAGATTTGCGCCCTGCATGTGATGGCAACCGCCGCCATCCGCGATGCAAAAGACGGTCGCGAATTCACCAGCTGGCTGGAAGCGGAATATAATGTAAAAGTTGATATAATCTCTGGCGAGGAAGAAGCTCGGCTCGGCGCGTTCGCCGTTTGCTCGGCGATTTATCAGCCAAGCGGCGTCACCGCTGACCTTGGCGGCGGCAGTTTGGAGCTAGTGCGCGTGCATGGCGACGAAACGCTAAAACACACAAGCCTTCCCCTCGGCAGCCTGCGGATGCTGGATGAAAGCAAGGGTGACCGCGGCAAACTGCGAAAACTTATTGACAAAAGATTTGCCGAAATTGACTGGATTTACGACGAGGAAGCCGAGAATATCTACGCCATCGGCGGCAGCTTTCGCGCACTGGCAAAAATGCACATGAAGGATGCGAACTATCCATTGCAAATCCTGCATGAATACACGGTGGAAGCCAAACAATTCATCAGTTTTTTGCGGGCGATTTCAACCATGCCCATCGAAAAACTAGAGAAATATTCTGATGCGGCGAAACGCGCCCCAACCCTTATCGGCGCAGCGATGGTGCTAGAGAAGCTTCTAATTTCCAGCGCAGCGCGGCGAGTTGTATTTTCCGCCAGCGGTATCCGCGAGGGCTATGTTTATGGCAAGCTTTCCGCCGCCAAGCGCGAGCAGGATGGTTTGCTGTTTTCCTGCCATGAATTTGCGGCGCGTGGTGGGCGCAGTGCGGACTATGCAAACGAATTATTTGCGTGGATGCAGCCATTGCTTTCCAGCGAGAATGAGCGCGAAAAACGCCTGCGTCTTGCCTTTTGTTTGCTATCCGATATTGCGCTGCATATCCACCCTGAATATCGCGCTGAATGGGCGTTTGACCGCATTATTTTCTCGGCATTCACCAGCATAACCCACCGCGAACGCGTCACCCTTGCGCTTGCGCTTTATCACCGCTATCAGTTCAAGCTAAAGACGGATTTTCCAGCCTTAAAACTCATAACACAAAATGACATGAAATGGGCAAAACTGCTGGGAACGGCGGCAAACCTAGCATACCACCTATCGGGCAGTATCACTGGCAACTTGCCAAGAACCGCGATTGCTATTAAAAGTGAACATATTGCCCTGCAATTTGTTGGCGATATGGCGGACGCTATGGGGGACGCAATTCAAAAACGCATAGACGGTGTGGACGAGGCATATAGAAATTATCGCTAAAAACCTACGCTAGCATGAAAAACGGACAAAAATATGGAAGAAAAAGAACCTAAAAAATTTTCGTCATTAGTGAGTAATCAGGATAAATATCTGTATAAAATACTCGGGAAAGACTCGGTCAGCGGGCGGGATTCGTGGTGGATTGTGCGCGTAATACCATCAAAAGAAATAATATTTTCTAAAATCATCGCCAAGGGCAATCTAAACCTCGCCGATTATGGAGAAATACTGGACAGTGGCTTTGGCGTTAGCGTTCCCGCGCCTATCCTCACCAAATATGGCTTTAAGACTGATAAAACTGATAAAGCGTAAAAAAAATGACACGGCGCAAACTAGTTTTAGTAACGGGAATGTCGGGTGCTGGCAAAAGCGTCGCGCTTAAAACGCTGGAGGACTGCGGGTTTGAAGCCATTGACAATCTTCCACTTTCCTTCATCCCCACTGTGGTAAATTCAGATTATTCTGTAAAAAACAACCTCGCCCCAAACCTTGCTATTGGCACGGACATCCGCAGCCGCGATTTCTCCGCCCAGCATTTTTTGCAGGCGATTTCTACGCTAAAAAACAACCCGAATATTGACTTCAAGATCTTATTTCTTGACGCGGATGATGAGAGTTTGCGCCGCCGTTTCAGCGAAACCCGCCGCCGCCACCCGCTTGCTCTGGATCGCCCAGCCATTGACGGCATCCATCATGAGCGCAAGCTAATTGGGCATTTGCGCGAGATTGCCGACCTCGTAATTGACACCAGCGAAACCGCCGCCGCCGAACTTCGCAAAGCCATTATCGCCCATTTCGCCCGCGAGGAACGCTCGCTCAGCGTGGTTCTCACCTCATTTTCGTTCAAAAACGGCTTACCACGAGAGGCGGATATGGTGTTTGATGTGCGCTTCCTCAAAAACCCGCATTATGACGATGCTCTTCGCCCATTATCGGGGATGGACAGCGCGGTTGGCGAACATATTGAAACCGACGCTGGCTTTGCCGATTTTTTTGGTAACCTCACCGCGCTGATTACCCCGCTTCTGCCGCGCTATCTGGAGGAAGGCAAAAACTACCTAACCATCGCTATCGGCTGCACTGGCGGTCGCCATCGCTCGGTTTATTTAGTGCAAAAGCTTGGTGGATTTCTGCATAAAGCTGGCTATAATGTCACCATGCGCCACAGGGATTTGGTGGATTAAATTTAAGTTTATAAGGAATAAAAATGTTTGGGATTGTAATCGTTACCCACGGGAAGCTGGCGGAAGCCTTCGTATCTGTCACTGAGCATGTGGTCGGCAAGCAGGCGCAGTTTGCATCCGTTGGCATTGAGCCAGATGACGATGCGGGCGAAGCAAGGCAGCGGATTTTGCAAGCGGTAAAATCCGTCAATACCAACGATGGAATTATCATCCTCACCGATATGTTTGGCGGCACGCCGTCTAACCTTGCTATTTCAGTTATGGAAGAGGCAAATCTGGAGGTGATTGCTGGCGTAAATCTGCCGATGCTGATAAAACTCACCAGTGTGCGCGGCAAAGTTCCGATGCTCGAAGCAGTGATGCAAGCGCAGGACGCCGCCAAAA
This sequence comes from Rickettsiales bacterium, assembly GCA_005792635.1. Classification (GTDB taxonomy): domain Bacteria; phylum Pseudomonadota; class Alphaproteobacteria; order Rickettsiales; family SXRF01; genus SXRF01. The sequence goes on along the minus strand of SXRF01000081.1, from coordinate 33,543 downwards.
AATACATCAATGTTGCGGGCAATATGCTCGCGGGAAAGGTTTCTTGAAGCGTGACTGCCACCGCCGAAACCACCGCTCAAATCATCAATAAAAAAGGGTTGCACGCAAGGGCGGCGGCGAAATTTGTGAAGACAGTTGCGGCTTTTTCAGCAAAGGTTACGGTGGTAAAAAAAGGCGATATTAACGCAGCAGATTCCGAGGCTATCGACGGCGGAGATATTCTCGATTTATTGATGCTGGGTGCTGACCCGACATCGAAACTCTACATCACCGCCGAGGGCGAACAGGCACAAGAAGTAATAAACGCGTTGCAGCAATTAATTGATGATAAATTTGGAGAAGGCGAATAACAAAATGAAGATATTAATTCTCGGCGCAAACGGATTTATCGGCAGCCACCTAAGCGAATACATCCTTAGCAATCGCGATTGGGACATTTACGCCATGGATATTGGCGCGGATAAAATCCCCGAACTGCTTAAACACCCCCGCTTTCACTTTGTCGAAGGCGACATCACCATCAACAAGGAATGGATTGAGTATCATGTTAAAAAATGCGATGTGGTGATTCCGCTGGTCGCCATTGCCAACCCTGCGACTTATGTGAAAAATCCTCTTTCGGTTTTTGAGCTGGATTTTGAGGCGAATTTGGAAATCGTGCGCCACTGCGTGAAATATAAAAAACGCATCATTTTCCCTTCCACCTCTGAAGTTTATGGTATGAGCATGGACAGCCCTTACGACGAAGAAACCAGCAATTTCGTGACTGGCCCCGTGCAAAAAGAACGCTGGATATACTCCACCTGCAAACAGCTGATGGACAGGGTGATATACGCTTACGGCAACCGCGACGGCTTGCAATTCACCCTCTTCCGCCCGTTCAACTGGTTTGGCCCGAAGCTCGATAATGTCTGGGAAAGCAAGGAAGGCTCTAGCCGCGTAGTGACGCAGTTTTTAAGCTCAATTCTCCATAATCAGCCAATAAATCTGGTTAATGGTGGCGAGCAACGGCGGTGTTTTCTTTATGTTGATGACGCAATTGAAGCACTAGTTAAAATCATTGAAAATAAGGATGGCTGCGCCGACGGCAAAATCTTCAACATCGGCGACCCGCGCAACGACCTTTCAGTTAAAGAACTAGCGGAAAATATGATTGAACTAGTGAAGAAATTCGCTGGCTACAGCGATATTGAAAAGCGCGTAAGCGTGAATGTCGTGCGCGGCGAGGAATATTACGGCGCAGGCTATCAAGACCTCGTAACCCGCGTTCCCAACATAAAAAATGCGGAGGAATTCCTCGGCTGGAAGCCAAAAACCAGCGTAAGCGACGGGCTTCAAAAAACCATTGAGTATTATTTGAGTTTGCAGAAACCCCAGTAAAAACCATAGAAATCTGGACAAAAATAAAGCGGCGCAACCGAAATTGCGCCGCCTCATAATAACAAATTGCGCTACAGACTAGCGACCATTTGTATCTGTTAGCGTGCTGCCAACAAGGCTGAAAGAAGTATTAACTTGCGTACCAACAGTCTGCATAGCAACAATCGCAACGATAGCGATAAGAGCAGCGATAAGAGCGTACTCGATTGCGGTTGCGCCTTCTTCTGATTTGAATAAACGGATCATGGTTTTCATAACAAAGTCTCCTAATATTAATTAATTAACACAAAATACGCTGAATTATTTCAGCTAATTTACACTTTAACCGAAATCCCCCCATAAAGTCAACCAAAAAACACCTTGCAATAATAATAATTGACTGTTTTTAAGAGCCTGTTCATAATCTCGCTGTAGCGTAACAAAAAAGCGAAGTTTTTATAAAATTTTACCGCAGTGTACAAAGAAGTACATGAGGACAAAATTTTGTAAAAACAAAGAATTTTGTAGCTACAGTAGAGATTATGAGCAGGCTCTAAGATAATGTTTTATAGGCTAATTATGAATATTCCACACATAGCTAGATTTTTATTGATATTTACGGGCGTTTTTGGCGTTGGTTCGCTGGCGTTTGCGGATGATATTGGCATGGCAACGGGACAAACCACGGGAACTTATTACGCTTTTGGGCGCGATATGGCGGATTTGGCAAAAAAATCGGATATTTCCGTGACGGTCAAGACCTCGGAAGGGTCATTTGACAATATCAAGCGTATGAATAGCAAGGAAAATATCAACCTCGCCATTGTGCAGGCAGATGTTCTGGGCTTTTTCGGGCGGGCAAAAAACCCAGACTCCAAGGATGCGCTTGCCAATTTGCGGGTGGTGTACCCCCTATATAACGAGGAAATCCATGTACTTGCCCGCAATGACATCAAAGAATTCAAAGACTTACAGGGGAAAAAAGTAGCAATCGGCGAGAATGGCAGCGGTAATATGCTCACCTCGCTAAATTTATTTTCCATGATGAACATCACCCCCGCCGAAACCAGCAAAATATCACCCGCGCAAGGCGTAGTGGCGGTTTTGAAAGGTGAGCTGGACGCCGCGGTTTTCGTTGGTGGCAAGCCTGTGCGCCTATTCAAAAACCTAGAGGATTTGACGCTTCCAGAGAACCAGAAATATGCTGATATGCTCGAATCCGTTCATTTTCTCCCCATGGATAGCCCGAAAATGCTGGAGGAGTATAAACCAGCGGAAATTACGCCAAGTGATTATAAATTTGTGAAGGAAAAAGTGCCGACCATCGCCGTACAATCGCTGCTCGTTGGGCGCGACCTTTCGAAGGACAAAAACAAAGCAAAATGCAAGCAAATATCAGTATTTGCAAAGGCTATTCGTGCGGGACTATCCGCCTTAAAAGAAACAGGACACGCAAAATGGAAAGAGGTGGATCTGGACGCGAATATCGGCAGTTGGAAAAAAGATAGCTGCGTTTGGTAATTGGCTTATTTCTTATCCATGCCCAGTGCCGCCCTTGCTCCGACTGGTACATTGCGATATTTGCGAGCCTCAACGACTGGCTGGCGAATTGGTGAATAGATTTTTTTCTCCGCCTCAACCAGAAGCACACCGCCCAAAAATCCACCAAGAAAACGACAAATAAACAAACCAATTTTTTCAAGCCCAACCGCCCTGCGCCATATACATTTCATCTTCGTTGGCGGAATAAACAATGCCGAGCTGGTGCGCGTGATGTGGAAATTCTGCGCGGTTAGCATATCGCACAGCTGCGCCATGGTGAACGGGCGACCATAACCAAACGGGCTGCGCGAAGAACGCGACCACACGCCAAGGCGATTCGGCACAACCGCCAGAACCCGCCCGCTTGGTGTCAAAGTGCGCCACACCTCGCCAATCATCCACGAAAGTTGCTCGCTATTTTCCACGCTATGCACCAGCAAAATGCGGTTAAAACTATTTTCCGAAAATGGCAGCTCGCTGTCATGAGCAAGCAGCGTCAGGTTATCCGCATCCTGCGGCCAATATTCCGCCCCTTGCGCGGCTGGCATAAGCGCACAAACGGGCGTTGCCTGTCCGATATATGGCGCAAGATATGGCGTGGCATAGCCAATGCCCAGCATGGTTTCGCCCTCTGCGGATTTCCACAATCGCGAAATCGCAGCACTAACCAAAGCCCGCACCGCCGCGCCAAACTCCGTGGCATAAAACTGCCGCAAACTTAATATATCAGTGGTGAACATTTCACTCTCTTGACTTTACGACTCATCACAAGGATAACGATTTCCCAGTAACATTAGCAAGCATTTTATGTATTTTCATATCCTACTACTCGCCACTATTTGTTTTATTTCTGCGCCCAGCCTCGCGCAGACTATGGTTGCGCCGACAGAAAATTTGGCAAGTAATTCACCAGAAAACCTAGCGGAGAAAAACGAGCATATTAACAGCGCGTTTCTATTCGCCAGCCGCAGACAGTGGAATGACGCGCTTTTACACGCCAAACGCAGCAATGAACCCGCATTACAAACTCTGGTCGAGTGGCAATATCTGCTGGATAAAGAATCTGGGGCGAGCTTCGCCGAAATAAAACAATTTATCGCCGCACATCCCGACTGGTCAGAGCAAAAAAAGCTTCGTATTCGCGCCGAAATGGCGATGTCTGCGGCGAGTCTTAGTGATGATGAAATTATTAATTTTTTCAAGACTGACACGCCGATTACGGGCGTTGGTAAAATCGCGCTGCTCATGGCTTTGCAGCATGGCGCAAAACAACCAGAAGATATGATGAAATCGCTAGTGCGCGAAGCGTGGCGTGATGGCGATTTTGATGAAGAGCAAGAAAAAAATCTGCTCAGCAATTATGGCGCGATGTTACGCAAAGAAGACGATATTGCCCGCACCGACAGGTTGCTGTGGGAAGGAAAAACCTCCGCTGCCGAGCGCATGTTTGCACGAGTTGATGATAACCATATAAAGCTATATAAAGCCCGCATCGCCTTGCAAGCGGATAAAAAAGACGCGAAAAAAACTTCGGATAAGCTGCTGACAAAACTGCCCGCCAGCCTAAAAAAAGACGCGAAAAAAACTTCGGATAAGCTGCTGACAAAACTGCCCGCCAGCCTAAAAAAAGACGCTGGCCTACTGTATGACAAAATTGTTTTTAATGCCAAGCATGATAATAACGCCATGGTGCGCGAAATGTTGCTGGCTGCGCCGAAAAAAGTGCCATATCCTGAAAAATGGTGGAAATACCGCGAGCGACAAATCCGCGACGCGCTGGATGATAGAAAAATCGCACTGGCTTCCTTGTTGCTCGCCAATCACGGGCAGGAAAAAGGCAAGGAATTCGCCGATGCTAGCTGGCTACGCGGGTGGATTTTCCTGCGCTACCAAAACCGCGCAAAAGACGCTTACTCGGTTTTTTATCACATGTTTGACGAGGTAAAATACCCAGTGAGCAAAGCGCGGGCGGCTTATGGCGCGGCGCGGGCGGCACGCGTAATGGGCGACGCACAATCAGAAAAAATCTGGCTTGAAAAAGCAGCAAAATATCCCACCGCCTTTTACGGACAGCTCGCCAGCCTTGCATTATATGGCGATGCACCGCTGAAACTGCCCGCCCCACCAATTATAAGCGATGAAAAACGCGCGGAATTTATGGCGCGAAGCCTTGTAAAAGCCATAAAGCTTTGCCTCGCTTATGGCGAAAAAGACTTGGCGGGAAAATTGATAAATGGCTTGGTAGAGGACGGCGAAGCGGAAAATGCCAGCATCGCCAGCGAGCTGGGCTTAGAGGCAGGAAAGCCATATCTTAGCGTGCGGGCGGCAAAAAAGGCTTTTCAGAATAATATCGTCCTTATTTCAGCGGGTTATCCAACCACAAAAACGCCCGATGGCGTGCTACCCCGTGCGCTCACCCTTGCTATAACCCGCCAAGAAAGCGAGTTTGATAGATACGCCAAAAGCCCGTCTGGTGCGCTTGGTTTGATGCAATTATTGCCCTCAACCGCCAAGGAAGTGGCGCAAAAGAACGAGATTGGCTTTATAGAGGATGGATTATATCAGACAGAATATAATATGCGGCTCGGCAGCCTATATCTAGCGCGGCTTATCGATAATTACGATGGTTCACTGGTAATGGCGATCGCCGCCTATAATGCTGGCTTGGGCAATGTCTATAAATGGACAAAAAAGATTGGAAAACCAACGGGAAGCTTGGATAAAGCTGTAGATTGGATTGAGGCGATACCCTTCAGCGAAACCAGAAATTATGTACAGCGCGTAATCGAAAATTTGCAAATATATCGCCAAATTGAAGCAACTGACGGCAAAAACAAGCTGTTAATTGGCGAAGATTTACGGAAATAGCTAGTTAAAACTTGATGAGGTCTAGGGCGTAGGTTGGTGTTTCTGTTGGGAGGCGAGTAAAGCCATAATGCGCATAAAAATCTTCTGCTTTTGCAGAAATAGCATGAACAATTAAAAGGCGAGCTGATACTTCTTTAGCGGCACGAGCCGACCTTTGCACAGCATCTTGAAGCAACGCCTTACCCAGCCCATGACCTTGCCATTTTTCATCTATGGCTAACCGCCCGAGAATTACCGCTGGAATTTGGCGGGGCATATTCCGCCGCATAGAGCCAATGACATCTTGACTAAAAATCTGCCCCATACAAATAGCATAATAGCCAATAACTTTATGCGAGCCTGACGGACAAACAACATAGGTTCTGCTTGCCGATGCCTCCATGTTGGCTAATGCCCTTGCGCGTAGCCAACTATCTAGCGTTTCTTCACCAGAATAGAAATCTTCCGTGTCATGCTTTGCGGTTAGATGTACTGGCGGGCAAAATTCTTTTTTTTTACTCATGCGACCAAGGTAGTTTTGCTGCTTTCAATCGGCTCATACCTTCAATTTGTTCCCCAGTTGCTGGCGTGTCTAACCAATCCAATATTTCTTGGAATGCCTTGTTGTCCACATAAATTGAAGTTTGGTCAAGAATGACACTCTTAGCTTCTTTAAGTGCCGATGCCATCATAAATTGTGAACGGTTTGAACCAAGTAATTCGGCGGCTTGGTCAATAAGCAATCTATCATGTGCCTTTGCTCGCAAATGAATATTTACTTCGGCTGGTGCGTGTTCTGTCCTCATAAAGCCATCTCTCGTTTGAGTGTATCCTATTAGACACTAGCAAAATGTGTTGCAAATGTCAACACAAAATTCAAAACAGCTAACGCGATTTAAGGTTTCTGTCACAAATAATTCACAAAGCAAAGCCATGTATTTATTGGCTAAACACCCCCCAGTTGTGCTATATTCAACGGTATGGTACGCGATATGCGACTTTTTTGTAAGTCACTGATTTTTCGTGCTGTCATACCAGCGGAGGCTGGTATCCATGCCAACAAATTAGCTGCAACGCTAAAGTTTTGGCATAGATTCCGCCCTTCGGCGGAATGACGGAGAGAAGTCTTACAACGCGTATATTTTAGTGTGTGCAGGTGCAAAAAATATGGACAGACTAGCGACAAATACGGGAATGGGGAAGGACGGCAAGTTCACTATGCCGCCTACCGCTGATTTGCCTGTAATTGGTGCATATTCGCCTGAATTATCACAACAAAACTGGGAAAAAAGCAAAGAAGCTCACCGCTGGGATTCCTCACTATTGGGTCGTGCGAGCATTCGCCTGTTTTCTCGTGGCGTCCTCGGGGCGGCTGCCTTTGCGTGGGGAAATTACTATGTCGGGCGCGGCAAAGGGATGAAGGGCTATAAGCCCGATGTCGCCTTTTCTGAGTTAGAAGTTCGCAAGCCGCTAATGTATGTGGCGAAAATAATTGATAGCACGGCTGGCAATGCCATAAAATCCACCGCCGAATTTTTTGGCTCGGAAAACCCTGAACGCTGGGTTCGTTTTCGCCCTACCAATAATGCAAATCCTGAATTTGGCGGGCGGTCGCTAGGGCATGAGGCGGTGGGTATCACTTTTGACTTTTTCTGCGCCAGCGTCGCCGATGCTTTTGGGCGCGACCTCGCTGGCATCGTCGACCCAAATGTAAAGCACTCATGGAAGGACGATAATGGGCATATTGACTATACGGAAGCCCTAAAAACCGCTGGAAAATCGCTATGGCGATATGTTTCCTATAATGGCGGCGAGGATTGGGCAGTTGCTGTGCCTTATGCTTATTTCCTCCGCGGGCAGCGCAATATTATCGGGCATTTCAGCCCTGGATTTAGGTGGGATTCTGACCGCGCTCTTAATGGCGGCAGCTTCAAGGTGAACAGCAACGGGCAAGTAATCGGCAATTATAACCTAGAGGGCATGATTGACCTTCAAGGTCGCTTCACCATCTATAATGTTGGCACGCTGATGTACCGCGAGCTATACAACCATGTGGATAATATCATTCACGGCAAACCAACCTCGCTATATGGCACACCAGTAAAAGACGATGACGGTAAGAAAAAAGGGATTCTGGATAAGGCTGGCGATGTTTGCAAATGGATAGCCCGTTCGACAGTTAAAGGGGTTATTTATATGACCCCTGCCGTGCCGTTCTTTTCTGTGTTCCGCACCTCACAAAGCAAATATCGCGGAATGTTTATCAACCCAGAAAATAAATCAGCTTTGGAATATATTGGCGCACCTCTGGAAGACGGAAAAACAAATTATCAGGTAATGTACGCGCATGAACTTACGCGCGAACATAATCGTGACTTCACCACAAATACCCCCGTTAATTTCCATAGATTTGAACCTGAAAGCAAGCAATGGAAAACTTTCGGCGGACAGGTTCATAACCACCCACTCAGCAACCCGAACAAACCATTTGATGCTTACGCGCAGCATACTGGCGTTCTCAACTCGATTGGTAAATTCCAGAGCAACTTCAGAAGCGAAGCAAACAAGTTAGTTAAAAATAAATTCGGCACTGATTTTCTTGATAACCGCACCATGTCGTCATATTGGAACGCCGCCTTTGCCTATACGCCATATATGACTGCCAAGGCGGAAGCCGCGCGGATATGGGATAGTGGGAAAATGGATATGGCAGCGGAACGCATGATTGACGGTGCGGCGGATTTGAACTTCAAAGAATTCAAGGAAGGCGCGAAGGAAGTTTGGTCAGCGACCATCCATCCGCACAAGCCATTTGCTGACCCCATCCGCGAAGCCATGGGGCAACAGCGCATTCATGAAGATTATTCGCCTTCTGATAGCTTGAATAAAGAACAGATTAAAATGCTCCACCGCGATCAATATGACAAATTGCCATGGCAAGAAAGAGTGGTGCAAGGAAGCCCACCACAGAAAAAATCCGCCGAGAAAAAAGAAAGACAACAATTCACACCGCAAAACAGCTATACTGACAATGCCGAGATGCAAAGGCTACTGCGTGATATGATCCCACCGACGAATAGTGTGCATTAAGTGGCGTAGCTACTCGTCATCCCCGCTTTATGCGGGGATCTAGAGCAACAAATTCTGTCATTGGTTTTATCCCTAGATCCCCGCATAAAGCGGGGATGACAAAAATTAAGCCACATCACTATCCGCTGGGGCAAATGTACGCCGTGCGCGGGCGTTTGCCACAGCGTTTTGCAGCTCTATCAGCCGCGCATAATCTTCCTCGCCGATTTCACCGCTTAGATTTTCCTGTAATTCCTTGAACTCATATTCCAACTTCGCCACTTCATAAGTCGCCATCGTCTCGCCCCACAGCATATCCGCATCATGCGCGGTTAGCGTCTCTTTATATGGCAGTTTCAGGCTCTCCGAAAACACATCCTCAGCAACATGCTCGCGGATATAGGCGGAAAATTCATCCAGATTATCAATATCCACCAGCGCACCAGCCGACAGCAACGCGCCGCGCAACGCCTGCATCGCCTGCGAGCGAATATCCAGCCGCGACAAGGCTTCCTCCACTTGGCTTTTATGCAAAAGCGCGGGAAATTGCAGCAAGGTATTCAGCAATCGCTGGATAAGCATTTCCAGCGCGGCGGAATGATGCTGCACCAACATCTGCCCAATTTGTGGCGAGCGCGTCTGCGCTTGGTTCGCCACTATCTGCGATTTACCAGCTTGTTTTTTCGCCGTTGTTTTCATTGACACTCGTGCGCCACCATTCGCCCACAACTCTTTGCGGAAATGGGTTAGATAATGCTGGCGCACCGTGGTATCAGCGATTTTTTCCGCGAGTTTCTGGCAGGCATCATCAAGTGCCGCTCTGCCCTCTGGCAAATCCAGATTATATTGCGGCAACAGCGTATCCCAAAGTATCTGCGACAGGCGGCGCGAGGAAAGCAAAATTTTCTCAAAGCTCGCCTTGCCTTGTTTTTGGATATAGCTGTCAGGGTCTTCCCCCTGCGGAAGCACAGCGTAGCGCAGTGAAAAATTCGGTTTCAGCAGCGGCAAAGCGACATCTGCCGCCCGCAGCATGGCGCGTTTCCCCGCCGCGTCCGCGTCCAAACACAACACAGGCTCTTTAGCAAGTTGCCACAGCAAGCGCAAATGTTCGGGCGTAACCGCCGTTCCCAGAGTCGCCACGCCGTAAGCCACGCCAGCCTGCGCGGTCATCACCACATCCATATAACCTTCCATCACCACCACCATATTGCCATCGCGGGCGGGGCGTTTGGCTTGGTCAAGGTTATAGAGCATCTCACCTTTTTTGAAGAGTGGCGTTTCTGGCGAATTGAGGTATTTCGGAGCGTTTTTCTGCGCCTCCGCCGCCCCCATCAATCGTCCACCGAATGCCACAACTTTACCTGCGGAATTGCGAATAGGAAATATCACCCGCCCGCGAAAACGATCATAAACGCCGCCGCTTTCGGAAATGCTGATTAGCCCAGCTTCAGCTTGCAATTTTTGTGGGAAACCAAGTTTTAGCAAATGCTGATTGAGAGAGTTTTTTTCATCAGGCGCAAAGCCGATGCGAAACTGGCGGATAGTGTCGGCGCGAATCCCGCGCTTATCAACATAATCCTTGGCGAGCATTCCGCTGGGCGAAACCAGCTGTTTTTCAAACCAAACGCACGCCGCCTCCACCACATCATAAAGCGTTTTTTCCGCTTCAATTTTTTTATATTCCGCAGGGCTGGGCGGTGCGATTTCAATGCCCGCCGACCGCGCCAAATTCTCCACCGCCTCGGCATACGGCACGCGCTCATAGCGGCGGACAAACTCAATTGCGTCACCATGCGCCCCGCAACCAAAACAATGGAAAAAACCCTTTTCGTCATTCACCGTGAAAGACGGCGATTTTTCATTATGAAACGGGCAAAGAGCGTGATATTCGCGCCCATGTTTTTTGATTGGAATACGCTTTCCCACCACTTCCGACATCAGGAAATGCGAGCGCAATCGTTCAATCAAAGATGGGCTGAAACGCATGTTTTCTCTATGTTGTGTGAATATTTAATAATATATTAATTCCGCGTTTTTCAGTTATACATTTTATCAAATACTGGTCAAGCAATATGCACAATTTTTTATGTAAAACCACGCACTAGGTTCTGCCCAGAAATATTACATAAAATACAAACTAAATACTTGGTTTTTTCGCGCTAAAATTCCGCCAATTGATAGGCAATATTAACTTTTTCTAAAGGCAATTATGCTAGCATAACTTAAGTGAAATGATACTAGGTTATACCAATGCCAAACAAATTAAAAAAAACATTTTTGCGTGATAATCGAGGGGTGACCGCGATTGAATTTGCTATGATTGCTCCTGTGTTTTTTCTGATGTTGTTTGGCATTATTGAGCTTTCGCTCGTAATGTTTGTGAGCAGCACGATGGAAGGCGCGGTTGATGCCAGCGGTCGTTATGGTAAAACAGGATATGTCGCAGCGGGCAGTACGCGCCAGCAACAAATCATCGCAACCATAGCTAGCAAAACCACTGGTTTATTAGACCCAACGAAAATAACTGTAACCACCACCATTTACCCATCGTTTGATTCGGTGAATAAACCAGAGTCATATACCGATACCAACCATAATGGTGCGTATAATATCGGCGAACCTTTCGTCGACTCAAATAGCAACGGGCAGTGGGACGCGGATATGGGGGTCGCAGGGCTTGGCAACGGCAATGATGTAGTGGTTTATACCGTAAGTTATCCATGGAAAATCAACACCCCTATTGTTGCACATTTTCTGGGTGGCACTCTGAATATTACCAGCAGGACGGTGGTAAAAAATGAACCTTATTAAAAAATTTATTTTTGCAAATGGCGGTGTGGCGGCGATTGAATTCGCGCTGTCATTTCCTTTACTGGCTTTATTGCTGTTTGGAACGGTGGACGGCGCACGCTATGTGCTAATCACACAAAAAGTGGAGCGAGTCGCCGCCACTCTTTCGGATGTAACTTCACAGTCAGACACCATAACCAGCACACAATTAGGGCAGATTATAACAGCAGCAGGACAAGTGCTACAGCCTTATGATTTTGCAGCTGATGGCTATGCAATTATTTCATCAGTTACCAAAACAGGTGCAAATGCGCCTGTGGTCAATTGGCAATATCGAAGCACGGGAACAATACAAACCAGCCATATCGGCGTAAGCGGCGGTGCGGCGACCATGCCCGCGAATTTCACCATTGCCGCAGGCGAAACAGTAATCGTTGCGGAAGTGTTCTACGCCTATAAACCAATACTAAATGGCTACCTCTACAACAACAATCAAATTTACCGCACCAGCATCTATAAACCACGCCTTGGAAGCCTAACAACACTCGGTTGGCTTTCACCGATTATACAAAAGGAGAAGTTGTTATGGAACAGTTAGAAAACACTATCTCAAGTCGCTGTCATACCGCACTTGATGCGGTATCTAGGGATAAAACCAATGGCGGAATTTGTAGCTCTAGATCCCGTGGCAAGCACGGGATGACGAGTAATTTATATATAAAAAATATTTTGCGTGATAAGCGCGGCTCTGCTCTACCTATTATTGGGCTGGGATTATTTGCCATGATGTCTTCTGTTGGTGCGGCAATTGACCTTGGACGGGCGCAGCTTGTGCAGTCGCGCCTTACCAATGCCCTTGATAACGCTGGGCTAGCAGCCGCGGCAACTTCCAACACCATTGATGTCAACAGCGAAGCCACTAAATATTTCAACGCCAATTTTCCCGCAGGCTATATGGGGGCGAGTATTGGTACAGTTACCGTTACGCCCAATGCGGATAATAGCGTATTTACTTTGACGGTGAGCGGCACAGTGCCGACAACTTTTATGAAGCTTGTCGGCAAACAAAGCATAGCCGTCGGCGCAACTTCCGAAGTAACCCGCAGTAGCAAAGGGCTAGAGCTGGTTTTGGTGATGGACAATACTGGCTCAATGACGCAATCAGCTGGTGGCGGGGTTAGCAAGATTTCTGCGGCAAGAACCGCCGCCAATTCTTTGGTTAACATTCTTTATGGCGACAAGGAAACCATACCGCATTTATGGATTGGGTTAGTGCCATTTTCGCAAGCAGTAAATATCGGCACTAGCCGCGCCAGCTGGACAAGCAGCACAGCCCTTAATTGGGGAACAACCAGTTGGGGCGGCTGTGTTGAATCGCGCAGCAACGGCACACTCACACCGCAATATGACATAACTGATACCATACCTGCCACGCGCCTATTTCCCAAATATTACGCGCCAGACAACAGCAATAACGACTGGAAGAGTACCAGCTACGGCGTCACAACCTATAACATAAGCAGTTCTCGTGGACCAAATCTTGGCTGCCCGTCGCAAGCATTAACGCCAATGACCGCCAGCCGCACCACGATAACCAACGCTATTAATGGCATGGTAGCGGGCGGTTATACCCATATTAATATCGGGCTGGCTTGGGGTTGGCGGATGATTTCTCCAGCATGGCAAAATTTATGGGGTGGCGAGATGAACACCAACAGCTTGCCACTTGCCTATAACACGCCGCTGATGAATAAGGCGATAATCCTGATGACGGATGGTGACAACACCTTAACCAGAACAGATTATACGGCTTATGGTATGTATAACTCTGGGCAACTTGGCGCGAACACCTGCCCGACTTCGGCTTGCACCAACGGCGAAACCGAGCTGAACACGCGCACCGCCGCCGTCTGCGCCAATATCAAGGCGAATAACAGCGGTGTTATTATTTACACCATCGCCCTTGGCACAAGCATCGGCACAACCGCAAAAAATATGTTGCAAGCCTGCGCCAGCAAGCCAGAATATTATTTTAACAGCCCAACCACCGCAGATTTGAACACAGCCTTCAAAACAATCGGCGATTCACTGGCGAGCCTTCGCATAAGCAAATAGGAATTTTCTGGTTGTTAGTTGTTCGTTGTTAGTTATTCGTTAAGCAATATTTTGCTATAATAGCTAACGACTCATGTTACGCAGTCTCATAACCCACAGGCTGTCATCCCGCATTTATTGCGGGATCTGGAAAGAAAAGCGCAGCTTTTCTATTGCTTAATGTTAGCAAGAAAACCAGACCCCGTTATAAAAAACGGGGTGACAAACGAGAGGTTTGACGCTCTGTTTAAGGTGAATAACAACTAACAACTAACAACTAATGACTAACAACCAAATGCAGCACGAAAACCCCACCATGCACAGCCACTCGCGTTTTATCAATCGCGAAACTTCTTGGCTTGCGTTTAATGCGCGAGTGCTGGAGGAGGCGAGCAACCAAAATCATCCGCTGATTGAACGCTTGAATTTCCTTGCTATTTCCGCCTCTAATCTTGATGAATTTTTTATGATTCGGGTGGCGGGCTTAAAAGATTATGTTCTACAAGGTGTCACCAAACACAGCCCAGATGGCAAAACTCCCGCGCAGGAATTGGAAATCATCAGCCGAAAAGTAGCGGAAATGGTGGAGCAGCAACATAAATGCTGGATAAACCTGCGCGAAGAACTGACAGGGAAAAACACGCTGGTTCTCGGCGCTGATGAGCTAAACAAACAAGAAAAAAACTGGTTGGAGGAGCATTTTTTAGAAAATATCTTCCCCGTACTCACCCCAATTGCCATTGACCCCGCGCATCCCTTTCCATTCCTGCCGAACCTTAGCCTCGCGCTAATTTTTCACTTAAAAACTGACGGCGCGAAAAGCTCGGAAATAGCGATTATACCACTGCCGCTCAACCTTCCGCGATTTATTCTGTTGCCTAGCAAAAAGCGCAAATATGTTATGCTGGAAGATGTTATAAAATTTTTCCTGCCGCTGCTTATGCCAAGCTTTACTGTGCTTGACAGCGCGTTGTTTCGCATCATCCGCGATAGCGATTTGGATGTGGAGGAGGAGGACAAAGATTTCCTCCGCAATTTTGAACGCGCCGTAAAACAGCGCAGGCGCGGACGCGTAATCCAAATAAAATTTTCTTCGCCCGCCAGCCCAAAACTCGTGCAGTTCGTCGCCGAGCAAATGGGCGTTGCGCTGGAGGATGTTTTGGATGTTGGCGGAATGCTTGGGCTTTCGTCATTAAAAGAGCTGGTGGAACACGCGCCGCCGACTATGCGTTTCGCGCCGTTTAAGCCGCGCTTCCCCGAGCGCATCAACGATTTTTCTGGCGATTGTTTCGCCGCCATCGCCGCCAAGGATATTATCGTTCACCATCCTTTTGAATCATTTGGCGTTGTTCTACAATTTCTGGAGCAGGCAGCAGCTGACCCCAGCGTGGTTTCCATCAAGCAAACGCTATATCGCACCAGCAAAGATTCGCCAATCGTTCGCGCCCTCATTTCCGCCGCCGAAGCAGGGAAATCAGTCACCGCGCTGGTGGAGCTGAAAGCCCGTTTTGACGAGGAAGCCAACATACAATGGGCGCGGGATTTGGAACGCGCGGGCGTGCAAGTGGTCTATGGTTTTGTGACGCTAAAAACCCACGCCAAGATGACGCTGGTAACGCGCATTGAGCAAGGAAAACTAGTGTCTTATGCACATTTCGGCACAGGCAATTATCACCCAACCACCGCCAAGCTCTACACCGATTTATCATTCTTCACCTGTGACCATGACCTCTGCCGTGACGCTGCTTATTTATTTAATTTCGTGACGGGCAATGCGCCACCAAGCGAATTTTCCAAGCTAATCATCGCGCCGCGTGATATGCGAACGAAGATTTTAGAGCTGATAGAAAATGAAATAACCCACGCGAAAAATGGAAAAAAAGGCGCGATTTGGGCAAAGATGAATTCGCTGGTTGACGAGCGAGTGATTGACGCTCTCTACCGCGCATCGCAAGCTGGCGTGGTAATTGAGCTGGTCGTGCGTGGCATCTGTTGTCTGCGTCCGAATGTTGCTGGGTTATCGGAAAATATCCGCGTAAAAAGCATCATCGGGCGGTTTTTGGAACATTCGCGCATTTATTGCTTTGGCAATGGGCATGGCTTACCATCGGCAAAAGCCAAGGTGTTTATCGGTTCGGCGGACTTCATGCCGCGCAATTTTGACTGGCGGGTGGAGGTGATGATTCCCATTGAAAACCCAACGGTACATGAGCAGGTGATGGGGCAAATCATGGTGGCGAATCTGAAAGACGAAAACCAAAGCTGGATATTACAAGCCGACGGCAGCTATAAACGCTTGCAGCCATCAGGCAAATCCCTCTCCGCGCATGATTATTTCATCAAAAACCCAAGCCTATCAGGGCGCGGAACAGCCCTCAAAAAAGCCAAGTCCGAGCAAATGTTGAAGGGTTGATTGGATTATTAGCCACTAACGAATAGTTAGCAGCACTTTGTCATGCCAGCGAAGGCTGGCATCCATGCCTAACCACAAGCGTTATAGCTAGTTGCAGGCATAGATTCCGCCCACAGCCTGCCCCGTTGAAGAACGGGGGCGGAATGACGATAACGCTAACTATTAATGGCTATAATATTTTTCTTAAATCTAATCATCCGATAATCCAACGATCTAATCACCCCTCCTCCACCTCCGCGTAAGGATTTTTATTTTTCTTAATCCGCATACGGATAGGCACGCCGCCTAGGGCAAAAAAATCGCGCATACTATTGGTCAAATAGCGGATATAGCTATCGGGAATGTCGCTAGTGTTGGAAAATAAAATAAAGCTCGGCGGACGCGCGGATTTCTGCGTCATATAGCGGATTTTGATACGCCGCGAATGCACCAGCGGTGGCGCGTGAATTTCCAGCGCGGACTCCAGCCAGCGATTAAGCGCACCCGTGCCAATTTCCTTGTTCCACACGCCATACATCGAAAAACAAGTTTTCAGCAGCCTATCAACATTAAACCCCGTCTGCCCAGAAATCGGCACAACCGCAACGCCCTTTAGCTGCGGCAGGGTTTTCTCCAAAATCTCATTGATGGCTTTAAGATACGCGGGCTTATCGCCCACCGTGTCCCATTTATTGATGGCAAGCACCATCGCCCTGCCCTCTTGCTCCACAAGGGCGGCAATGTTATTTTCCTGTTTTTCCATCGGTGCTTGCGCGTCAATCACCAAAATCACCACATGCGCGTATTGCACAGCGCGAAGCGTATCCGCCACCGCCAGCTTTTCCACCTTCTCGGTGACATTGCTTTTGCGGCGCATCCCCGCCGTATCCACCAGTTTTATCGGTTTTCCGTCAAACTCAAAATCAATGGAAATCGCATCACGCGTTATCCCCGCCTCTGGGCCAGTCAGCACCCGCTCCGCACCCAAAATTTTATTCACCAGCGTTGATTTACCCACATTCGGGCGACCAACAATGGCGATTTGCATCGGCGTGTTTATATCTTCAACTTCGCTTGCTTCCTCATGGTTATCAAACTTACTAAACGGCGCGAGCGCGTCATATAATTCCGTCAGCCCCT
Source organism: Rickettsiales bacterium (assembly GCA_005792635.1). GTDB lineage: Bacteria > Pseudomonadota > Alphaproteobacteria > Rickettsiales > SXRF01 > SXRF01. Next base: position 16,310 of record SXRF01000081.1, on the reverse strand, counting down.
CGCCATGTTCGGCGGAAATCGCCACAGGCTCGCCAAAACCAAGGCGGTAAGCGTCGGTAATCGTGTTGCTCGCCCTGCCCCCTTCGCATTTATTGACTACTAGAATAATTTTGCCGCGTTTCTTCGCGCCATATTTCTTACGGATTAGCTGGGCAAAATGCTCGTCAATCGGCGTTATCCCCGACCGACCATCCACCACCAGCAGCGTCACATCCGCTTCCTCAATGGCTTTTTCGGTTTGCAAAGTCATGCGGGCGGCGAGGCTGCCTTCCTTCGCGTCCTCCAGCCCTGCGGTGTCAATGATGGTGAATTCCATGCCGCCAAGGCTAGCCTCACCCTCGCGCCGATCCCGCGTCACCCCCGGCATATCGTCCACCAGCGCGTGGCGCTTGCCAGTTAAGCGATTGAAAATAGTGGACTTTCCCACATTCGGGCGACCAGCAACAACAACGGTAAATGTCATATTTTTCTACTTTTTTATTTAGTTATTGACTAGTTTATATTCAGAAATTCGCTAGACCGTAGCGAAAACAGTTATTTCCGAGAACCGCAGCGCAGTGTACACTAAGTACATGAGCAGCGGAAGCGCAGGAAATAGCTGTTTGCAGCAAGGTATAGTAGAATTTATGGGTATAAACAATAAAGCGTTGCGTCACTGCCAACCAGATACAACCGCCCGCCCGCGACCACGGGTGCGCTGGTTATTTTGCTTGGGCTATCCATAGTTTTTACGATTTTTCCGTCCGCCGCCGACACAAAAACAATTTCGCCCTGCGAGTTAGTCAGCAGCAACTTATCCGCCACCAACACCGCGCCTTTCCAGCTAATGGGCTTTAGTTTGCGCTCCTTGTCTATGAAGCTTTCAAGCTGCGTTGCCCAGCGGATTTTGCCGCTATATTTCACCATATCCACCAACACATTATCCGCCGTTAGCAAGAACAGCTCATCACCAGCCAGCCACGGCGTGTTCATAGAAGCAATCGCCTGTTGCCAAACGCGCTGCCCAGTTGCCATATTTATTGCCGCCGTCACGCCGTTTGTACTGGTGGCAATGGCGATATTGCCGTCAATAATCGGGTCGCCGCCAATGCCCGTGAACGCGCCCGAACCCTGCGCCCCCCCCTTGCTTTGCAGCAAAGTGTCGCTCCACTGCGGGCTGCCATCCGCCAAATTGAGCGCGAATAGCTCGCCAGAAGCATACGGCACGATGACACTGCCGCCAACGATAGTCGGCGAAACATTATTCATCACACCAGCAGTTTCGTTAATCCCGCGGTGATCCCAGAGTATATCGCCAGTTTTGGCGGAAAGCGCGTAAGTCTGGCTATCCATCGTCACCACAATCAGGCGATCGCCAGAAATTCTTGGTGCAGCCCGCATCGGCGTGGTGAAATCCTTCGCCCATAACAGCTTGCCGCTTGCCGCATCAAACGCCGCAACTTTCCCATGTCCCGCCACGGCGTAGACCACGCCCGCGTCAAACGATAGCCCGCCACCAAAAACATCATGCCCATGCGTATCGGCAATATCCGTCGCTTTCCAGCGCACACTGGCGACATTCGACGCATCATGCGCGGAAATTATGCCGCTTGCGTCCATGGCATAGACCACACCACCCGCCACTATAGGGGTTGCAATCAGCGAGCTTTCAAAATCATTGCCATCGCCAGCCGTCGCCGAAGTTTTGCTATTGAATTCGCCGCCCGCGAGATTACCCGTTGCCGCCGTGAATAAGCTAGTCGGCTGCACCCAATCAGCATTGGCAGCAGGCGCAGGAAGGCGCACAGGCGAGCTTTTCAGGCTATCATCAGGCTGTGCCTGCCCCGTAATCGGGAGTGCGGAAAAGCGTTCGCCAACAAGTTTTGGCTTTTCATCAACGCGCCCACCCATCCATGTCGGAAGATAGCTGCAAGAAGTAAGCAAAGCCGAAATAGCGATGCATGAGATAATATTCTTATTCATTTTCATCCTGTTTTCCATTTTTTGGTTTTTCGGGAGCAATCGTTCGCAAAACCTCTTTTGCCCTGTCAGCCAGAGTTTGCGGAGAATTTTTATCACTTGCCAGCTCAGAAAAAGCCGCCGCCGCTTCCGCTTTTTTGCCGCTAGACAGCAGCCCCCAAGCCTTATATTCCGCCGATGTGTAATAAAACGGTGAATCCTTCGCCACCGACATACTGCCGTCCAATTTCAGCGCGGCAAGCCCTGCAAATTCGGAAGTTTTGGTAGACAGCGCAGAGTAGGTTTTCTGCGCCCCTTCTTTGTCACCGCTTAGTTCCTGCGCCTGCGCTTTGCGGAGCATAGCAATTCCGTAATATGGCGAGCTGTCATCATCGGTCAGCGCGGAAAATATCGGCACTGCACCGCTATAATCCTCAAGCTGCAAGCGGTCTATCCCGCGCAATAACTGGCTAGTTTTGCCCTCCGCCGCCGATTGCACATGGTTCTGCCACAGCACAAAAATCACCGTCGCCGCGACCAACGCAATGCTCGCCCACACCATAGCAAAGCCAAAGCTTTTCCACAATTTCTCAAAGCGTTCGCGCTTGATGTCTTCTTCTATTTCTCTGAATAATTCGCTCATATTTACTCGCTTAATGTTTGCAAAAACATAGTGAATATAATACATTGTATTTTACTATGCACTATATTTTCTATGTCATACCGCCGAAGGGCGGTATCCATGCCAAACCACAAGCGTTATAGCCAGTTGCGTGGCATGGATGCCTGCCTACGCTGGCATGACGACCAATAAATCCTAAAAAGCATATTGAAAATGCCACCATCCAAAAAGAAAAAAGCCTATAATTTCGGCATAGCGGCGGAGAGGATAGCCGCGGTTTTTTTGTGGCTGAAGGGCTACCGCGTGGTGGCGATGCGCTATAAAAATGCCCGCGGGGAGATTGATATTCTGGCAGTAAAAGGCAAAACGCTCGCAGTGGTGGAGGTAAAAGCCCGCAAGAATTTCGCGCAGTGCGCGGATAGCATTTCACCATGGAAAATGAAAAAAATCATGGGCGCACTCGAATGGTTATTGGCGGGTCATGGTAAAATCGCTGGACTTTCCACCCTAGACAATCTTAATATCCGTTTTGATGCTATATGGGTGGTGCGCGGTCGCCTGCCTAAACACTTAAAAGACGCGTGGAGGATATAATGCGAGCCATTATTTTATTGTCTGTAATTCTAACAACTGTCACAGGCTGTGTTCCGCTAGTCATTGGCGGTGCAACCGAAGCCGCTGTGGTCGTCGCGCAAGAACGCTCTGTCGGCAGCGCGGTTGACGATGCGAGCATCTTGCTGCAAATTAAAAACCTCTATGCCAAGCAGGATTTCAAAGACCTTCTCACCAATGTGGAAGTCAAATCTGTGGAAGGGCGCGTTCTTCTAACGGGTAATGTCGATAAGCCAGATTCGCAGATTGAAGCGGTGAAGCTGGCGTGGCAGGTGAACGGGGTGAAGGAAGTAATAAACGAAGTACAGATTAACGATAAATCTGGCTTCTGGAACTATACCAAAGATGTCTGGATAAGCACGCAAGTCCGCACTCGCCTTCTGTTTGGCAAGAATATTCATAACATCAACTATTCGGTTATCACGGTAAATCAGGTGGTATATTTGATGGGTATCGCGCAAAACCAAGACGAGCTAAACCGCGCCACCAATGTCGCCAGCACCACCAGCTATGTGCAGCGCGTGGTTAGCTATGTGCGCCTGAAAGACGACCCTCGCCGTGGATATTTACCGAATTAATGCTATGAAATTTTAATGCTATGAAATTGCGCGTTGCGATACAAATGGACAAGGTGGACACGCTGAATCCACACAGCGATTCCACGCTGCTGCTGGGTTTTGAAGCTTGTCGCCGTGGGCATGAGGTTTTTTATTACACGCCTGATAAGTTGACCTACCGCGACGGGAAAATTACCGCCCGCGCACAGCCCGCCAAGTTTTTTGATACCCACGAATATTACTACGAACTGGGCGAAGAATTTGTGCTGGATTTGCGCTCGCTGGATGTGGTGTTGCTACGGCAAGACCCGCCGTTCGACATGACCTATCTCACTACTAGCTATATTTTGGAAATGCTTTCTCCAGATGTTCTAGTGGTGAACGATCCAGCCAGCGTACGCAACCATCCTGAAAAAATCTTTCCGACACTTATGCGTGATTTCATGCCGCCAACGCTCATTAGTGCGGACGAACGCGAAATCGGCGAATTTTACGCGCAGCATAAAGACATCATCCTCAAGCCGCTATATGGCTATGGTGGGCGGTCAATCTTGCATCTTAAAGCTGGTGATGATAATTTTAAGCCGCTGATGGAAATGCTGTTTGCGGGAAGCCGCGAACCAATCATCGCGCAGAAATTCCTGCCCGAAGTAGCAAGCGAGGACAAGCGCATCGTGCTGATTGATGGCGAAATTGGCGGCGCAATTGGGCGCATCCCTGCGGGCGGCGAAATCCGCGCCAATATGCGTATTGGCGGCGAGGCGGTGAAAGCAGAGCTAACCGCCAAACAACGCGAAATTTGCGAATCCCTCCGCCAACCACTAAAAGACAAAGGCTTGATTTTCGTGGGGTTGGATGTAATTGGCGATTGGCTCACCGAAATCAACATCACCTCACCCACTGGTCTTCGCGCCATCAACCGCCTAAGCGACACGCAACTAGAGCGCGTTATATGGAACGCGATTGAGGGACGGCTTACTTAGCTACGACAAAATTGCTGTAAGTCCCGACGATTTCTCCCTTGGCGATTGCGTGTTTTTGGATTTCTTTTTCATAATCGGCGTTGCCACCTTTGATGGCTGGAAGCTTATCCGTACCCAGCGCATAAACCGTGAAGTGATAATGGTGCAACCGCGCATCATTAAACGGTGGGCAAGAGCCATCAAAACCAAGGAATGTTTCCGCTGGCTTGTCTTTTATAAAGCTGGCAAAATCATTAACCGAGCTAGAAACCAGCTTTGCATCCTTCCCCTTCCCTTCAGGGATCGCGCTAACATTGGCAGGAATGTCAAACCCAACCCAATGATAAAAATTCTGCCTTGGAAAATCTTCGGCGATGGTTTTACCTTCCTTATTCGCATCATCAAACTTCGCGGGAACATCAGGATCAACCACGACAATCGCAAAAGATTTTGTGCCAACTGGTGCGCCCGACCAGTGAATTTCTGGGCTGATATTTTCCGCTGGCTCGGTCTTACCTTTGCCATCTGGCTTGCAGAATGCAAACTTTGTTGGAATTGACTTGCCATTTTTAATGCTGGTTGAGCCAACTTCTAACTTCCCCATTTCGGCAAATGCCGCGCCAGAAACCAAGGATAATATAGTGGATAGTAAAACAGTTTTTTTCATAGCAAATCTCCTGTCATCCTGCGGAGTGCGGAAGCACTAGCGCAGGATCTTTTTTATGTTGCACGAGATCCTGTGCAGGAGCGAAGCTCCTCACAGGATGACAAAATAATAGCAATTGAAATTTCCTTTATAAAGTTATATTTATAAAGCTGTAGTGTGGCAATTTAGCAATAAATATCTGTAGCAACAAATATCGAATTTGAGATATATGAATATGAGCGAGGAATATTGTATTATTCTAAACGAAAAAGAGCAAGAACGCTTCAAGCTTGTGTTCGACAATTTGCATTCCAGCTTAAAATGGTTTTGGCAAATAATTATGGTTACCACCTTCGCACAAACCACGAGGGTTTTTGCAGAGGCTGTTTTGACCAAGCTTGAAAAATATTTTTCAACAAATGAAATAAGCCAGCTATTTTCAATTTCATCATTGGCTCATACATTATGCTATGTTTCTTTTACGCTAATATTTTCAAGGATATTCCTTGGTGATACGCGTATGCTTGATATTTGGTACAAGGAAGACATAAAAACCAAAGGCTTGCAATATGTAGCAAGTAAGTATAGCCCATACAAAGTTTGTATAGATGCAATTTTGCTTGTATCGCACAGCATAATTTTTATTTTTATGTCAATATCTATTGTAAATCCTATGCAATATTCAGTAGTAGTAACAGTATTTTTAATCGTAAATGCGTTGTGGTTGTGGAAAAATAAATGGCATTATGGCGCAGGTGCAATTGACGAGTACACAAAAAAACATGAAAATTACGCAGTTGGAATATGGGCGGCGAATAACAGTATTTTTGGCTTAGTTGCAATATTGGTTTTGTTCATTCTATATGCAAATAATGGCACTAATATATGGCTTTACATAACAATATTGCAGTTTTTATTTATACTAAATTCTATTGTGGACTATGTGTTCACTTTTAGCTTTTATTTTCCAAATTTAGTGCGAAAAAAATAAATATAATTTTTTAAGGAAACAGGAACAAAAAAAATGTCTGAATATGATTTATTAGTTATCGGCGGTGGGCCAGGTGGGTATGTGGCGGCGATTAGAGCAGCGCAACTGGGCATGAAAGTCGCCTGCGTGGAAAAGCGCGGAAGCCTTGGCGGAACTTGCTTGAATGTTGGCTGTATTCCGTCAAAAGCCCTTCTGGAAAGCTCGGAAAAATACGAGGACGCGCAGCACAACTTCGCCGCGCACGGCATCAAGGCAAAGGTAGAGCTAGACCTTGCAACCATGCTCGCCCGCAAGGACAAGGTGGTGCTGGATCTTACCAAGGGTATTGAGGGCTTGTTCAAAAAAAATAAAGTCACCTACATCATCGGCACTGGCGCGGTTAAATCCGCGAGCGAAGTTGTGGTGAACGGCAAAGAAACGCTAACCACCAAGCGCATTTTGCTGGCGACTGGCTCGGATATTATGCGCCTTCCGAATGTGGAGATTGACGAGAAAAAAATCGTTTCGTCCACAGGTGCTCTCGCGCTGGAAAAAGTGCCGAACCATTTGATAGTTGTTGGCGGCGGGGTGATTGGGCTGGAGCTTGGCTCAGTGTGGCGCAGGCTCGGCGCGAAGGTGACAGTGGTGGAATTTTTGGACGCAATCGGCGGCGCGATGGACGCGGAAATCGCCAAGCAATTCCAACGCATTATGGAAAAACAAGGCGTGAACTTCATGCTCGGCAGCAAGGTGACGGGCGCGGAGAGCAAGGGCAAAACGGTGACGCTCACCATCGAACCAGCCAAAGGTGGCGCAGCGACCAAGCTAGAGGGTGATGTCGTGCTGGTTTCCATCGGACGCAAGCCATATACGGACGGCTTGGGCTTGGAGAAACTTGGCGTTGCGCTGGATAACCGCGGGCGCGTGGCGGTGGACAGCCATTTTGAAACGAGTGTCAAAGGCATATACGCAATTGGCGATTTGATAGCAGGGCCAATGCTCGCGCACAAGGCGGAGGAAGACGGCGTCGCCGCGGTGGAAGGCATGGCGGGGCAGAAGCCGCATCTTGATTACAACCTCGTGCCGAGCGTGGTCTACACATGGCCAGAGGTGGCGAGCGTCGGCAAAACCGAGGAAGAAATCAAAGCCGCGGGCGTTGCATACAGGGTCGGCAAATTTCCGTTTATGGCAAATAGCCGCGGTCGCGCAGTCGGGCAGACGGACGGTCTTGTGAAAATCATCGCCTGCGAAAAAACTGACCGCGTGCTTGGCGTGCATATCATCGGCCCACATGCGGGAACGCTGATTGCCGAAGCCGTGACCATCATGGAATTTGGCGGCAGTAGCGAGGATTTATTCCGCACCTGCCACGCCCACCCAACGCTCAATGAAGCGGTGAAAGAAGCCGCCCTCGCCGTGCTGGGTCGCGCGGTGCATATATAAATATTGTCATCCTGTGAAATGCACCAGTATTTGCACAGGATCTAGAGATAAAACCAATGACGGAATTTGTTGCTCAAGATCCCCGCATAAAGCGGGGATTGACGACCGAGATGGTAGCTAATTTGTCCATGTCGAGAATTCTATAATGCGTGTTATGCGCCCCGTTTTTGTCCCTAAAAGTACCGTTTTTTACTTTAAGTTATTGAAATAAGTGTTTGATATTTCATAATTCACTAATTTTTATCGCGGTCTTTTTTGCAAACTCACTTTTTTTATTTTTCCCACTTCCTGACCAGTTTTAGTCAATGTATTATGGGGATATGAACGGCGAATTTGCTATCTTCAGAATGTATAGCCATTAATGAATAGCCATTAATGAATAGTTAGAGATTATCGTCATTCCGCCGAAGGGCGGAATCTATGCCATGCAACTGGCTATAAAGCTTGTGGTTAGGCATGGATGCCAGCCTTCGCTGGCATGACAAAGTACTGCCAACTATTCGTTAAGGGCTATACGCAACGACAGAATAAAATAACATGGCGAGTAAATAATCGTAATATCGCTTGAATTTTTGTTACTTTGTGTTAATAATAAGCTGTGTTTAACGAAACTGTTAGGAATAATGTTATGAAACCTCTAAGTAATTCTGCTGATTTGGCGGCTTATATAAATCAAAATTCTAAAAATGTTTCTCCCGAATTTGCGTCTGATGTTTTTACAGAGCTTAGAGGGATTGTTAAATTTATGGCTATTACTAGCTCTATTGCAAGAGAATCTGGATTGGATGATAAAACGCATGAAATAATAACCCCATATTTTATTAAAGAACTATCTGATAATGGTGTTTATATAGTTAAGTCAGCTTTAGAAGGAAGAGAAGGGCAGGAATTTCTTAAAAATAATCCAGATGTTGCGGAGGCTTTAGCGCAAAGGCATTCGGAGTTTAATGATAAGGTTGCAAGTCCAGCTAATGTAGTTTCTGAAAACGCTGTTGCTATAGGGCATCCTTCGAAGAAAGAAAAAGATGGGGCAACTATTCATTGATTACCACAACAATTGACAAAGCTGCGTTGAAATAATACAGTAGGGGTAATATAAAAAAATAAGTAGTCGCTAGGGCGTTGATAATAATAAGATTCCAAGAAGGGCTTTTATGTCAAGCGTTCAAATTAAAACCGTTATTCAGACTATCCAAAGTGAAGTGCAGAAATTTGCACAGACTAATGAAAAAATCGCTTCGCAAACCAATTTGCTAGCCCTGAACGCCACTATTGAGGCGGCGCGGGCGGGCGAATATGGCAAAGGTTTTGCCGTGGTGGCGCAGGAAGTAAAATCCCTCGCTTCGCAGGCGGCAAGCAATTCAAAAGAGCTGCGAACCAATGTTCTCAAGCGCATATCCGAGCAAACCGAAAGCTTGAGCCAGCAATTTGAAACTTCGCATTATGGTCGCCTGTCGGAAATGGCGCAAACCTTGGTGCAGCTTATTGTTCGCAATTTATATGAGCGCACCGCCGATGTGCGCTGGTGGGCGACCGATGACGCATCGGTTAAGTGCTTGGAAAATATAACTAATGATAGCAAGCAACACGCCAGTCAAAGGCTGGGGATTATCAATCGCTTTTACTCGGTTTATTTGGATTTGTTGTTGGTGGATACCAACGGAAAAATCGTCGCCAGCTCAAATTCCGACCGTTTTCCAGCGGTTATTGGCGCGGATGCTAGCCGCTATAATTGGTTTGCGAGCGCGATGAACACAACAAGCGGCGATCAATATATCGTGGATGATATTTACAATTCGCCGCTACATGGCAACCGCGCTGTGGCGTGTTATTCCGCTGCTGTGCGCCGTGGGGGTGATTTGAACGGTGAGGTTATCGGCGTGCTTGGCGTGTATTTTGACTGGCAGGATCAGGCGCGGGGCATTGTTTGTGATGAGCCAAACTTAACGGCTTTGGAGTGGTCGCGCTCCCGAGTTTTGCTGCTTGATAACAAATCGCGCATTATCGCCGCATCGGATGGGCAGGATTTACTTAGCCATTTCCCGCTAAGTAACGCTGGTAAAACCAAGGGCTTCTATTTTGATGAGGCTGGCAATACAATCGCTTTCGCCAGAACAATCGGCTATCAGGAATATGACGGGCTAGGCTGGTGGGGAGTTATTATCCAAAAGCCAGAGGAAAATCACTAACCAACGCTTACCTCAATTAGGGTATTCGTTGCCTCAGGTGGTAGGTTGGCTAGAGTTTGCTCGCACTGCGAAATTATTTCTTTTTCGTCAAACGAGGCGTCAATATTGCAGAAACTGATGCTCACACTCGTGCCAATTGAGGATTTCTCGGTATAAACATAGGGATTAGCGGCGATTTGCCAGCGCAAACGGTTAAACACCATTCGCGCCGATGACGGTTGTGCGTCGACCAATAAAACCGCAATTTTCCCACCGCCAATACTTCCCAAAACATCGTCTGGACGCAAGCTTTGCCGCGCAGTTACGATTAAATGTTTCAGCAAGCCATCGACCACCGCCTTGCCATTTTGTGCAAGTAATTCGTTGTAAAAATCAATGCGTATAACCCCAAAACAAGCATTAATATTGCTGCTCGCTCTATAATATTTCATTAGCTCAATATCTTTTAGCAGAGAAGTTCGATCAGGCAGACCTGTCGCCGCATCCAGAGACTCATGCCCCTTGAAATTTTGCTGTATCGCGCCTTTGATAGCTTCGTTTTTTCGTGCGCCCAATGTGTCCTGCAAAACTAGGGCAAAAAACAACGCGCCACCGCCAGATTCCGCTTGTGATAGCTTGAGGCGATAGGATTTTTCGCGTCCGTCCTTGCCGATAATACTAAAGCTTTGCACCCGACTAAGCACCATGCCAACATCATTGGCGTAGTCTTCAAACTCAACATATTCCAAAAGTAATTCGGCAATTCGTGGGGGAAGTATGCTTGCAATGGGCTTGCCCACTAATTCAGCCGCTGAAAAGCCGATAAGCCCCTCTGCTGCCCCGTTTAATGCGCTGATGGTGATAGTTTTTGCCGCATTATTCTGGCAAATGGTCATGACCGCTTCATTGCTGCGATATTCAAGTGGCATATATCTTTCACCTTCCCTCTTGTATATTTGGAGGCTTCACTCTAAATTACAATTATGAAAAAAGAATTAATCAGCACCGCATTAAATGACGAAATCCGCATAAAACGGCTGCGCTATCGCAGTTGGCATCGCGGCTGGAAGGAAACTGACCTCATTCTCGGGCGGTTTGCCGATGAAAATCTACATAAATTACCCGCGGAGCAGCTTGATATATATGAAAAATTGCTAGATGAAAACGACGCCGACATCTGGGATTGGCTGGTGGAAAAACAACCAGTGAAAAACGAGGAATATAAGGCAATTTTGCAGGCACTTAAGCCTTATGGGCAGTATTCTGGCGCATGAACAAACTATCCACCATACTGTACGGCGTTCCTGCTAACGCGCAAGGTCTTGTGATTTCTCGGTTAATTTCTGGAAATGTGCCGCCGCTGCCCGCGCCGAAAACTATTTTACATATCGCCGCCAGCGACAGGCATTTGGAACTTTTAGCCAGCACACTGGCTTTTTTCGCACCTGACGCGGAGATTTTAGCCTTTCCAGCTTGGGAATGTATGCCTTATGACCGCGCATCGCCCCACCCAAGCATCATGGCGGCGCGGATGCGGACTTTGGCAACGCTCGCCAGAGGAAACGCAAAAGGGCATAAAATAATCCTCACCACTGTAAGTGCAGCCTTGCAAAAATTGCCCCCTCGCGCGGTGATGCAGAAAATATCATTTTCCGTGCGAAAAGGCGAAAAATTAAAGCAGGACGAGCTAGTCAATTATTTGCTTGAGCAAGGCTATCGCCGTGCGGGAAAAGCTATGGAGGCTGGGGAATTCGCGATGCGCGGTGGAATTATGGATATAATTCCCTCTGGCGCGGATGCTGGTGTGCGCCTTGATTTATTTGGTGATGAGGTGGAAAGCATCAAACAATTTGACCCAATGACGCAGATTTCCAGCGGCTCACTTGAAAGTTTTTCACTGCTGCCCATGAGCGAGGTTTTGCTAAACGAAAAAACCATCGCCAATTTCCGTAGTGGGTATCGTGATTTATTTGGCGCAATTAGCAAGCAAGACCCGCTATATGAAGCGATTTCCGAAGGCGCGAACCATATCGGTATGGAGCATTTTTTGCCGCTATTTTATGACGCAACCGAAACGATTTTTGACTATTGCGATAACGCATTGATAACCATGGATAGCGAAGCCACTAGTGCGATTGCTGAACGACAGGAATCAATCCTTGACTATTATGAAGCGCGGAAATTTGCCACCACCACTGCTAGCAAAAAAAATAGTTTCGCTACTGAAACAATCTATAATCCTATTCCGCCTGATAGCTTTTTTATCATGAAGGATGATTGGGCAAATTTGCTTGCCGAACATGATAATCTTATTTTCTCTCCATTTACTGTCATGCCAGACGCAAGTTTTCCCAGCGAGCGCAGCGAGATGCAAGGAAAACTTAGCGATGTGGCATCTAGTGGAAAGAAAGAGCTGGATGCCATCCTTCGCTGGCATGACAACCATGGTTTGAGTCTCGGTCTAAAGCCCACCATGCGCTTCAGCCAAGGAAATGCGGATAATACCCCCTTTATGCAGCTAAAAGATCAAGCAGAAAAAGGTAAGGCAATAATGCTTGCCTGTTTTTCGGCGGGAACGCGAGAACGCTTGCAAACCTTGCTGATGGAGCATAATTTCCACACTATCCGCATTGATAGCTGGCGCGAAGTGAAAAATATAAAAGGCAAAAATATTGGACTTTGCGTTCTTCCGCTTGAGCAAGGTTTTGAAACGGAAAATTTACGCATTTTTAGCGAGCAAGATGTGCTGGGTGAACGCATCGCCCGCGCTCCGAAAAAGAAAAAATCCTCCGAAATTTTTATGCAGGAAGCGGCAAGTTTTGCTGAGGGTGATTTGCTAGTGCATAAGGAGCATGGCATTGGTCGCTTTGAAGGGCTGATTACGCTTACGGTTTCGGGCGCGGCGCATGATTGTCTGAAGCTGGTTTATGCTGGCGATGATAAGCTGTTTTTGCCCGTTGAAAATATAGAACTCCTTTCACGATTTGGATTGGATGAAGACGGCACTCAGCTTGACAAACTCGGCGGTGCGTCATGGCAGGCACGGAAGGCAAAACTAAAGCAACGCATAAAAATTGCTGCAGAAGCCTTGCTTAAAATCGCCGCCGAGCGACATATAAAACAAGCACCAGAAATAGAGGCGCAAAAAATCGCTTATGATGATTTCTGCGCTAGATTTCCGTATGTTGAAACCGAAGATCAACAACGAGCGATTGACGAGGTTCTGGAAGATTTACGAAGCGGCAAACCAATGGACAGGCTTATTTGCGGCGATGTTGGCTTTGGTAAAACGGAGGTTGCGCTGCGGGCTGCATTCGCCACCGCTTGCAATGAATATAAGCCTCTGCAAGTCGCGATTGTCTGCCCCACCACTCTGCTAGCTCGTCAGCATTATCGCAATTTCCGTGATAGATTTTCAGGAACGAATATCGTAGTGCGCCAGCTTTCGCGGATGGTGACTCCTAAAGAACAAAAAGACACGAAAGAGAAACTGGCTGAAGGCAAAGTGGATATTGTTATCGGCACGCACGCGCTACTCGCCAAAACCATAAAATTTGCACGACTAGGCTTGGTGATTGTGGATGAGGAGCAGCATTTCGGCGTTGGACAGAAGGAAAAACTGAAGGAACTAAAATCGGATGTTCATGTGCTGACATTGTCCGCAACGCCAATTCCGCGCACTTTGCAAATGGCTCTGACTGGTGTTCGTGATTTAAGTCTCATCACCACGCCACCTGTGGACAGGCTCGCCGTTCGCTCATTCGTTATTCCTTTTGACACGGTGATTATCAAAGAAGCCATCCAGCGCGAGCTGCACCGCGGCGGGAAATGTTTTGTGGTGACACCGCGCATCAAATATATCGCTGACCTGAAATGGCAGCTTGCCGAGCTGATTCCCGAAGCAAAAATAGCCATCGCCCACGGGCAACTTCCCGCCAGCGAACTAGACGAGCTGATGAATGATTTTTATGACGGGAAATATGATATTCTGCTCTCCACCGCGATTATTGAGTCAGGGCTGGATATTCCAACCGCCAACACCATGATTATCCACAACGCTCATTTGTTCGGGCTGGCACAGCTATATCAAATGCGCGGGCGGGTTGGGCGCGGAAAAACTCGTGCTTATGCTTATTTCCTGTTGCCACACCACCGCGAGCTAACCAAGCAAGCAACAAAACGGCTGGAAGTTATGCAAACCCTAGATACACTCGGCGCGGGCTTTACCCTCGCCAGCCATGATATGGACATTCGCGGATTTGGAAACCTCGTTGGCGAGGAACAATCAGGACACATTAAAGAAGTGGGAATTGAGCTGTATCAGCAGATGCTAGAGGAGGCTGTCGCAGCGATCAGAAGTCAGTTGTCAGCTGACAGTGAAGAAGAGAATCCTGACCACCGACCGCTGACCGCTGACGACTATTCTCCTACGATAAATCTCGGAATTTCCGTCCTCATTCCTGAAACTTATGTTGGGGATTTGGGCTTACGGCTTGGGCTATATAAGCGCGTGGCGGAAATGGATAGTGAAGACGAAATAAATAGTTTCGCCGCCGAAATGGTGGATAGATTTGGCGCGATGCCCGAAGAAGTTTCACACCTAATCACCACACTGAATTTGAAGTTGCTGTGCAAAAAAGCGGGCGTGGAGCGCGTGGACACTGGCGAAAAAGGCGCGGTGATTAGCTTCCACAACAACGCTGTGGCAAACCCAGAAGCCTTGCTGCGCCACATTCAGCGCAACCCACGAACCCTAAAACTCCGTCCCGACCAGAAATTGGTCTTCACCCATGAATGGAAAAACGCCGGGGAAAAGATTGCTTTGGTGAGGAAGTTGCTGATGGAACTTGGAGGTTTTTAACGACCTATTTTGGACCGACCATCATCGATATTTGCTTGCCTTCAATGCGCGGATGTTGCTCAATTTTTGCATGTTCGGCGAGGGTAGCCTGCACCTGATTGATGACCTTCATGCCAATATCTGAGTGATCCATCTCCCGACCACGGAAACGAAGCGTAATCCGCACTTTGTCACCTTCTTCAAGGAACGCAAGCGTGTTACGCATTTTGATTTCCAGATCATGCTTATCAATCATCGGGCGGAGCTTGATTTCCTTCACCACCACGACTTTTTGCTTTTTGCGGGCTTCATGCGCCTTTTTTTGGATTTCATAGCGATATTTGCCGTAGTCAAGGATTTTGCACACGGGAGGGGCGGCATTGGGAGAAATTTCAACCAAGTCAAGACCAGCTTTTTCCGCCATAGACATAGCCTCGGCGGTAGAAACGACACCAACCATGTTGCCATTTTGATCTACTAAACGGATAGATGACGCGACTATTTCGCGGTTTATGCGGGGTTCGTCAGGGCGACTCATACCAAACCAAACTTAATTGTAACCAAACCAGTCCTCCTAAAAATTCTATTACGGCGCAAACTCTCAATGCACCCAAAACCCAATATATCAGCAAAAGATTAATAAATCATTGCCGTGCCTTCTAATAACGAAAATATAGAAAAAATCAAGTAAAAAGCGATTATAGTCTTTTGTTGCGAATGATTATCAACTGCAAGTGAAAAACTGGTCGTTATGTCTTGTTTTGCAAAACTTCAAACATCACTTCCAAACACTGCAAAACCAACCATAGCACAGGAAAATATGCTCTGGGAGGGGATTATTGCATGCAAATTCACGCTACCCAATCATTCTTTTCTTTAGCGGGGTGGTTTGCAGGGTAAGTGCTTGTTCCACCAGTGCTTTTTGCTGTTGTTCGTGGACTTTTAGATAGCCAACGGCGGGTGAGGCTGCTTCTGGGCGACCAGCATAGCGCAGGCGGTCGCTTCGTCCGCTGCTTTCCATCGTGTCCTCGATGCGCGACTGAACGAATGTCCATGCGCCCATGTTTTTTGGTTCTTCCTGACACCAGACTATTTCCGCGTTTTTATAGCGTTTTAGCTCGGCTGCCAGCTCGCGCTCTGGGAATGGGTAATATTGCTCCATGCGGATAATCGCCACATCGTCAAGATTCTGCGCGGCGCGGGCTTCAAATAAATCATAATACACCTTGCCCGAGCAAATCACCACGCGGCGGATTTTGTCATCCTTCGCCAGTTTTTCCGTTTCGGTAATGATGCGCTGGAAATGTTTATCCGCGCCGAAATCCGCCAAATCGGAAACGGCGAGTTTATGGCGGAGCAATGATTTCGGTGTCATAACCACCAGCGGTTTGCGGAAGTCGCGCTTAATCTGGCGGCGCAGTGCGTGGAAAAAATTGGCGGGTGTGGTGCAATTCGCCACCTGCATATTATCCTCGGCGCAGAGCTGCAAATAGCGTTCCAACCTTGCCGAGCTATGCTCTGGCCCTTGCCCTTCATAGCCGTGCGGCAGCAG
>SXRF01000080.1 GCA_005792635.1 Rickettsiales bacterium | reverse complement strand
TGCACTCTACCCCTGAGCTACTCCCGCTTTCTAGCAATAATTTTTGTAGCAAGGAAACGCATAATATGTATTATTTTTTCTTTTGCAAGCCCAAAATTTGCAATTAATTTGCAATTGTACTTTATAAAAAAACAAAGCTATAGTGCAGCAATATTAACCAACGAATAAGCAACGAAAAAATCGGGGAAAAATGGTAAAAAATATGGGAAAAATTGATCCAAAATTGCTGGAAATACTGGTTTGCCCGCTAACTAAGTCACAGCTGCGCTATGACGCGGAAAAGCAAGAACTCATCAGCGAACAGGCAAAACTCGCCTACCCCATCCGCGATGGCATCCCCATTATGCTAGCTGAGGAAGCCAGACACTTGGAAGAGGCTTAGGAATGCCACACACAAAATATCTTTCCCCTATTGAGGACATCATCGCCGATGCGCGTGATGGAAAAATGTTTATCCTCGTTGATGATGAAAACCGCGAGAACGAAGGCGATTTGGTAATTCCCGCCCAATTTGCCACGCCTGCGGCTATTAATTTCATGGCGAAGTTTGGGCGCGGGCTGATTTGCCTTTCCATGCCTGCGGAACGCACGGAGAAACTCGGGCTTAATTTTATGGCACGCGACAATGGTTCGCGCCATCAAACAGCGTTCACCGTGTCCATCGAAGCACGAGAAGGTGTAACCACAGGCATATCGGCGGCCGACCGCGCACACACCATTCAAGTGGCGATTGACCCTTCGAAAACTGCGGCGGATATTGCCTCTCCGGGGCATGTTTTCCCGCTGGTGGCAAGGGACGGAGGGGTTTTAGTTCGGGCGGGACATACCGAGGCGGCGGTTGATATTTCTCGCCTTGCTGGCTTAAACCCGTCAGGTGTTATTTGCGAAATTATGAATGATGACGGCACGATGGCGCGGCTGCCTGACCTCGTTAAATTCGCTGGCGAGCATGGCTTAAAAATTGCCACCATAGCTGACTTAATTTCCTATCGCAGGCGCAGCGAAAAGCTGGTTAAGCGCGTAATTGAGAGCGATTTTAATAGCGCATTCGGCGGCGATTTCCGCATGGTTATTTACAGCTCAACCACCGAATATGCCGAACATATCGCTCTGGTAAAAGGCGATATATCGGCGACCAAACCAACGCTAGTTCGTATGCACGCGCTAAATTTATTGCAGGACATGCTGGGCGACACCCACCCAACAACTGCCAGCCATTTACAACCAGCTATGGAGCAAATTTCCCGCGCTGGCAGCGGCGTTATCGTGCTAATCCGCGAGCCAATCCGCACCGCCGTTTCCGACCGCCTGCGCCTGAGGATTGGCGAAAAACCACACGCGCCAGAAAGCTTGCGTGACTATGGCATCGGCGCACAAATCCTGCTCGACCTTGGAGTGCGCGATATGATATTGCTATCGAATTCCAAACGCCCGATTATTGGGCTAGAAGGTTACGGGCTTACAGTGCAGGGTTATCAACCATTAGCGGATTAGCTACTTAATATGAAGCCAGAAATATGAAGCCAGAATCGAACAATCCAATCGGCACTCGCCTTAAATTGGAAATGCAAAAGCAAGGCATAAATTCCAGCGAGCTGGCGCGGCGGGCGGATGTTCTAACTTCTTTTCTTTATGATGTAATTAGCGGAAAATCCGCCAACCCCTCCACTGTTAAACTGGCAAAAGTCGCGGCGGCTCTCGGCGTTAGCCTGAATGATTTAGCGGGCGGCACGGACGAAAGAGCTGCTCAAAACAACTATATCCCCATTTCCCGCTTATTTGTCAGCGGCGGAAAGATAATCTCATACCAAGCAGAAAATGAACCATATAATTTTTGCCATAAATGGCTAAAAAACAACTTTACGGATAGCATTGATAGCCTGTATTTGCTGGCAATAGACGGTGATGATATGCTGGTTGACATCAGCAAAAAACAGGTGGCAAGCGAAGGACTATTTATAGTATTTGACGGTATTAATTTAGCCACCCATAGATTTGAAAACAAAAGCTATAGCGGGGAGTTGGAAATAGTCGGTCGCGTTGTTTGGCTCTCCCGAACATTATGAGCTTCCCGATCAACCTCACCAAGCTTGCGATATAAAGTTGAGCGACCAATACCCAGCATCCGCGCTGTTTTACTCATCGAACCACCGCAACTATCCAGCGCGAAACGAATTACATCATCCTCCAGAACGCGGAGTTTTTTTACCTTACCACCATCATCAAGCAAGGAAACGCTATTTTTTTTCTGCGCGGGTATTTGCTGCAAAGGCACGCCATCAGACAATAATTTCTGCTCAAGAGCCTTAAGCTTTTGGTGCAAATTGCGGATTTTCATAGCATTAGCTATTGAAAGCTCAAGGCGAGCAATGGTAAGAGGCTTGGTTAAAAAATCATTCGCCCCCGCGTTAATCGCCATAGTCGCGTATTCATGATCCCCGTATTCGGTGATTATTATAACGGGAAAATTAGGATTTTGCACCTTTATAGAGCGGATTAGCTGAAGACATTCTTCATTATTTTCCGTCCGCATATCGAGCAATAGAACATCAGGAATAGGTTGACGAGCCGTCAAAAACCACCCTCCAGCCTCCACAAGGCTAGCAGTTGTTACTGTTTTATATTGAAGTTTTTCAGAAATGGCTCGCTCGAGCATATTAAGTTGTGCCACATCGCCATCAACAATTAAAATAGTCCCTAACATTTTTTATTTTCTTTCCTTGAACCTAACAAACTACCAAATATTATTTGTAGTATATTTTATTTTTTATTCAACCAATAGTTTTAGCACAATGATAAAAGCAATAGCTGTTTTTTTTCTATTTTTATGTTAGACTACCGTAAAACCAACCAACTTAGTATAATATAAAATATAAGTTAATATAACATGAATAAAAAGCCAATTTATATAATATTTTTGTTAAGCATTGCCATTTTTTCGTCTGGCTATCGTTTTCGTTGCTTCTTTTTTTGCACGGAGCAAACTGGCGTACAGAATGATTATGTTGAAAATCGTGATGAGTGCCGCAATGAGGCAGAGCAAAATTTAGAACCCACAATGGAAAAATCGGAAAACCCAAGCAGTGAAAAACTAAGAACCGCTACACGAGTAAAACTATTCGCCAATTGCATGGCAAAGCATGGGTGGGATGTTCCTAGTGGTGGAAAAGGAGAAAAAGTTGCAAGCAGCGTGCCGATTTATGTTTCCACAGTGTCCAGTGCTGCCCCCTCGTCCGCTGCTTCGGCAAGCACAGCGGCGGCGGCTGGCGCAGAAACTGCAAGAACCATGGAAAAACCAGTTGAGCAAATTCCACAGAACACAAAAGACACCATAAAAACCCAGCCAACACCAACCATAGTAAAAAAACCGCTTAATAAACAAGAGCAACCACAAGCGCAGCCACAAGAAAAACCATTAGAAGCCTTGCCGCCACAAACGCAGATGCAGCAACAGCCTCAAACGACAAAAACTCCTGAACCACCAGCAAAGCCAGAAACGGCAAAGGTCGCAGCGCAGCCAGCGCAAACTCAGCCTATAACTTCCGCCGCGCCCGAGAAGAAACTGCAACAACCCGCGCCTCAACCAGCACCGATGACATCCACAATTCCACCACAACAAACAGAGCAAACGGAAATCGCGCCCAATAATGCTAAGCCGCAACCAACACCAACGGTAAAACCAATTGCGCCAACTCAAGAAACAAAAACACCAACCCAACAACAAATTGAGCCACAGCGCGAACCACAACTAACACCACAAACGCAAGCACCAGCGCAACAATCTGCAAAAATCATTGAACCAACAAAAGCCCCTGATCCAGCAAAGCCAGAAGCGGCAAAGGTCGCAGCGCAGCCAGCTCAAACTCAGCCCATACCTACCGCCGCTCCCGAGCAACAGCCGCAACAACCTGCTGTTCAAGCAGTCCAACAACCCGCGCCGATTAGCTCCACAATTCCACCACAACAAACAGAGAAAGCGGAAATCGCACCAAATAATGTTAAGTCCCAACCAACACCAACGGTAAAAGCACAAAATTCCGCACCAGCTACAAAACAACCAGATACAAAATCGCCAGAGGAATGCTCCTTAATTAAGCTATCGGGTGAGGCTTGCAAAAAATCACTCGCCAAACGAAAAGAGGAATGTGATGCGGCGCGTTATGCTGCCTCAGTTTCCAGCAATGCCGCCGCTCGTGCTGAGGACTGCGACAATGAATGTGCTGACCGCCTCAAAAAAACTTCTAAAAACTATTATCCTGTTTCCTGCCCAGCTGAGATAAAGTAGTTGAACTTTCCAAATTTTTCGCTTTAATCATAAATAGACTTCCTCGGAAACTCATTTTGGCGATAAAGCGCGAAGCGATGGATACCGAGGGGAGCGGAGTGTATGCTAACAAATCCACAAGTGGGATTTGTTGCTTAAAAAACAAAATCCCACTTGTGGATTTTGTGTACATGACCGACCCGAGGAGGTTCTATCGCAAGCAGATTTGAAGCTAAAATGAGTTTCCGAGGAAGTCTTGTCTATGGAACAGAAAATCGTAACTATCATCGGCGGCACAGGTTTTGTTGGTCGCTATGTCGTGCAAACTCTGGCGCGGGCTGGCTATCGTCTGCGCGTGGTTTCGCGTAATCCGAAGCGGGCAGAGGAGCTAAAAACTTTCTGCGATGTTGGGCAAATCGCGCTTATCTCTGGTAACTTGAACGATATTACGACAATAAAACCTGCACTTGCTGGGGCTTATGCGGTTATTGATTTAGTTGGTGTGCTATATGAAAGCGGAAAACAAAATTTCAATGCCCTCCACGCAAACGGCGCGGAAAAACTCGCCATTGCCGCCCGTGAGGCGGGTGTAAGTCGCTTCATATTTATGTCCGCGCTTGGCGTTGATAATGAGCGAGGGGCGCAATATGCAAGGTCAAAAATCCTTGGTGAACGCGCAGTTCTTGCCAGTTTCCCGAACGCAACGATTTTGCGCCCAAGTATAATTTTTGGTGCAGAGGATAATTTTTTCAATCAATTCGCAAAAATGGCGAGCATCGCCCCTGCCCTGCCTTTGCTTGGCGGCGGAAAAACTCTCTTCCAACCCGTATATGCGGGTGATGTTGCGCTGGCAGTGGCGGCAATCCTCGCGCAGCCAGAAACCATGGGAAAAACTTACGAACTAGCGGGCAATAAAACCTATAGTTTTAAAGAAATTTTGCAATATATCATGAATGAAATTGGCAAGCAGCGATGCCTAATTAACATCCCCTTTCCGCTTGCGATGGTTATGGGGTTTTTCTGCGAATTTCTTCCCAAACCACCAATCACCCGCGATCAGGTTAAAATGCTGCGCTATAATAATGTGCTTGGCGCGAGCGTTGAAACCTTCAAAAATCTTGGCATAAAACCGCGCAGCGTGGAAGAAATCGTACCGTCATATCTTGCAAGATTTAATAAAAAATCAGTAAAAAAATAAAAGAGTCACATAATAAGCTAATAAGCAAAGGGCAGAAAAATGTTAGGTTTTGTAAAAACAGCGCAGCACTACCCAGAAACCAAAGCCCCAGAGCTGCGAAAAGCTGATTTTGACGAAATCTATCAAAAATTTTCCGCGCCCGCCGCAAAAGAACAGGCGGAGCGTTGCTCGCAGTGCGGAATTCCTTTTTGCCAAATTCATTGCCCGCTACAAAACAACATTCCCGATTGGCTTAAACTCACCGCTGAAGGGCGTTTGGAAGAAGCTTATGCCATTTCCAGCGCAACCAATAATTTTCCTGAAATTTGCGGACGCATCTGCCCGCAGGACAGGCTGTGCGAGGGTTCTTGCGTTATTGAAAAAGATTTTGGCGCAGTCACCATCGGCTCGGTGGAAAAATACATCACCGAAACCGCCTTTGAAAATGGCTGGGTTAAGTCCTTTGCGCCTGCGCGGGAAAGCGGCTTTTCGGTGGGCATCATCGGCGCAGGCCCAGCGGGGCTAGCGGCTGCGGAAATGCTGCGCCGCGCTGGACACGAGGTGCATATATACGATCGCTATGACCGCGTTGGCGGGCTGCTGATATACGGAATTCCTAGCTTCAAGCTGGAAAAACATATTGTCCTGCGCCGCACACAATTGCTAAAAGACAGTGGCGTGCAGTTTCATTTAGGCGCGGATATTGGCGGCAAAATTCCCTTCGCGGAAATCCGCAAAAAGCACAGCGCGGTTTTGGTCGCAACGGGTGTTTATAAATCCCGCGAGATAGAAATTCCCAACGCCAGCCTTGAAAATATTTTCCCCGCCCTCACCTACCTTACCGCCAGCAATAAAAAAGGACTGGGTGACAAGGTCGCGGAATTTGACAATGGAAATTTGAACGCCGAAGGAAAAACCGTGGTGGTGATTGGCGGCGGCGATAC
>SXRF01000079.1 GCA_005792635.1 Rickettsiales bacterium | reverse complement strand
TGGATTAACCAACATCAACTTGCCATTCGCAGACAACGAACCCAAAATCTTCGTCTGGTCGCCGCCAACAATGCGAAACAACGCCGCAGAATTCGAATTATTCTGCACAACACGAGCCGACTCACCACTCAAAATGTCAAAACTCTGCCAGTTCACAATCGCCTTGTCGCTGCCCTGCGTAATAACCGTCTGACCCGCCTGCGGAGTCGAAACACTAACACTCCCAGAAACAACCTGCGCACCACTCGGGCTAGCATGAGCCACACTCGCACCCAGCAACACAAACGCCGCGGATGCACTGAGGAGAGAGGTGAGGCTGCCATTCTTAACGGACGATAGGCGGCTGATAGATTGCTGAGACATAAGGAAAACCTTCTTTTTAATTGATAAAATTATTTCAATTGTAATTTTTAATCCTTCTCAGATAGAATAAAAAACCTACCCCGTCAAGTATAAAATTAATACAAAATTAATAAATAGATTGTAACCAGCACCGCGAGGTTGGCAGCACGCCGTTCAGCCATTTTTAACCAATCTGTAAATTATTGATAAGGCGGGTAATTAAACCCTTTTGGTGAACTGGTGAAAATTTCATAGCCCGTGGCGGTAACGCCGATGCTATGCTCGAACTGCGCGGAAAGCGATTTATCGCGGGTGGTGACCGTCCAGCCATCATGCTTGCTGAGGATGGTTTCATAGTCCCCAATATTTATCATCGGCTCAACAGTAAAAAACATCCCTTCTTTAAGCTCTGGCGAATGTCCTTCTTCATAGTAATGTAGGATGCTCGGCGCGGTGTGGAAAACCTTGCCCAGCCCATGCCCGCAATAGTCGCGCACCACTGAATAGCCGTGTTTTTCGGCGTAATTCTGAATCGCCCGCCCGATGTCGGAAACTAAATTTCCAGGTTTCACCTGTTCAATGCCGAGCATCATCGCATCGTAAGTAACTTGCGTAAGTCGCTTGGCTTTAATCGGAGGATTACCTACAAAATACATGCGGCTAGTGTCACCGTGCCAGCCATCGGCAATAACCGTCACATCGATATTAACAATGTCGCCGTCTTTTAATTTTAGCGGGCTAGGAATCCCATGACACACCACATGGTTCACCGAAGTGCAGATTGAGCGCGGAAAACCCCGATAATTAAGCGGCGCAGGGATAGCCCCCGCCCCAACAATCATATCGTGACATAAATCGTTTAATTCCTGCGTGGTAACGCCAACGCGCACATACTCGCCTATCATATCGAGAACCGACGCCGCCAACTGCCCCGCGCGACGCATTCCAACGAAATCCTCTGGTTTATGAATGATTATTTGCCTAGTTTCGTTCAAAATTCGCCCCACAAAATTATAATTTATCTTTTTATAGATTTAGCCTATAAATAAGTCTATCAGAAAAATATGGACAAAAATATGACCACAGCTTGCTTGATTATCATAGGTAACGAGATACTTTCTGGGCGTACGCAGGATAAAAACATCGCTTGGATTGCGGCAAATCTTAACGAAATAGGCGTAAAACTTGCGGAAGTGCGGGTAATCCCTGACATCAACCAAACCATTATAGATACGGTTAATGAATGCCGCCAGAAATTCACCTATATCTTCACCACGGGCGGAATTGGGCCAACGCATGACGACATAACCAGCGCGGCAATCGCGGAAGCTTTCCGCGTCAGCCTATCACGGAACAAAGAAGCCGAAGATATTTTGACACGGCACTATGGCAAAGAAAATTTGAACGCTGCCCGCCTGAAAATGGCGGAAATACCAGCTGGTGCGCGGCTGATTTATAATCCCGTTAGTGCCGCCCCTGGGTTTATTATGGAAAATGTTTTTGTAATGGCAGGCGTACCAAGCATTATGCAAGCAATGTTTGCAGGTATAAAAGGTGAGCTAAAAGGCGGAGCGAAAACCATCTCAAAAACTATTTCGCTTTACACAACCGAAGGCTTGATTGCGGAAGGGCTAACCAAACTACAAAATAGATTTCCCGATGTGGAAATTGGCAGCTATCCGTTCATCCGCCATTCCAAGCTTGGAACAAGCCTAGTTTGCCGAGCAACGGATGTCGTTCGGCTGGAGGCTTGCTACGCCGAACTAAAGGAATTTTTGCTCGGATTCACAGAAGAAATTGAGGAAGACGAAGTCACTCAATAGTCTTCTTAGATCCTGTTCATAATCTCGCTACAGCGTAAGCGAAAACGGCGATTTTCGAGAACCGCAGCGCAGTGTACACGCAAGTACATGAGCAGCGGAAGCGCAGAAAACGCCGTTTGCAGCAAGCTGGAGTAGAGAGTATGGACAGGATCTTATGCAGCGAAATAATCCTGTATTGAGCGCACTTCCAGACCGCCGCCAGTGTTAATGGCTTTTATCGCGCTGGCGATGGCTTTTGCCCCTGCTATGGTGGTGTAGTAAGGGATTTTGCTGAGTAATGCCGTACGGCGGATGCTGAAGGAATCGGCAACGGATTCTCCGCCCTCAGTGGTGTTAATCACTAGCGCGATTTTGCCGTCTTTTAGCATATCCACAACATGCGGACGACCCTCGCGCACTTTATTCACCACCTCAACTTTAATGCCTTGTTCGCCAAGATATTTAGCCGTTCCCCGCGTTGCCACAATGTCAAACCCCAGCTCTACCAACTCCCGAATCGCGGGCGCGATGCTGGCTTTATCGCTTTCTTTTACCGATACAAAAACCGTCCCCTCGCGTGGAATGGTGCTGCCCGCCGAAAGCTGCGACTTGGCAAAAGCTCGTGGAAAATCGCGGTCAATCCCCATCGCTTCACCCGTTGATTTCATCTCAGGCCCAAGGATAACATCCACATTCGCAAAGCGCGCGAAAGGGAACACGGCTTCTTTCACAGCAACAAGTTGCCGTGAGTGTTGAGTGTTGAGTTTGGAGTTTTGTGAGCTTTCAACCACACTCCACACTCCATACTCTATACTCGCATCACGCAGCGATGCCCCCGCCATCAAACGCGCCGCAATCTTGGCAATCGGAATGCCGATAGATTTCGCCACAAATGGCACAGTGCGGCTGGCGCGTGGGTTCACCTCAATCAGGTATATCTCGCCGTCCTTCACCGCAAACTGAACATTCATAAGACCAACCACATTAAGCGCACCTGCGAGCATCTCTGCTTGTCGTTTAATTTCGGAAAGCACAGTTTCAGGCAAGCTATAAGCAGGCAGCGAACAAGCCGAATCGCCCGAGTGGATGCCAGCTTCTTCAATATGCTGCATAATGCCCGCCACGAATGTCGCGCCGCTAGCATCACGCAGGCAGTCAACATCCAGCTCGGTTGCGTCTTGCAGATAGGAATCCACGAGAATCGCCCCATCGCCAAACATTTTGGTGATTTCGGTTATATATTCGGCAAGGCTCGGCTTGTCGTAAATTATTTTCATAGCCCGCCCACCAAGAACATAGCTTGGGCGCACAAGGAGAGGAAAACCCACCTCATCAGATTGCGCCAAAACTTCCTCTGCGTTGCGTCCAATTCCGCTTTTTGGTTGTTTTAAGCCCAGTTTTTCCACCAACTCACGGAAGCGGTCGCGGTCCTCGGCGAGGTCTATTGAATCAGGCGAAGTTCCGATGATTATATTTTTGCCAAATTCGGCTTCTAAGGCTCTTGCTAGTTTCAGCGGAGTTTGCCCACCAAACTGCACGATTACGCCTTTTACTTTGCCGTTTTTCTGCTCAGTGCGGATGATTTCAAAAACATCCTCCGCCGTCAGCGGCTCAAAATAAAGCCTGTCGGAAGTGTCATAATCGGTAGAAACAGTTTCTGGGTTGCAGTTGACCATAATCGTTTCATAGCCAGCCTCACGCAGGGCATACGCCGCATGAACGCAGCAATAGTCAAACTCAATCCCCTGACCAATTCTATTTGGCCCACCGCCGAGAATGATGATTTTTTCTTTGTCAGTCGGGCGCGATTCACACTCCGCCCCAAAACCTTCATAAGATGAATACATATAAGGCGTGTCCGACTCAAATTCCGCCGCGCAAGTATCAACGCGTTTATAGACAGGGTGGATGCCAAGCTCTTTGCGAAGGTTGGTTATATCCGCCGTTTTTAATCCTGCAAGCTGCGCTATGCGTGCGTCGGAGAAGCCATTGCGTTTTAGCTCAGCGAGTTTGGAGTGTAGAGTTTGGAGTGTAGAAGAATCTTTCTTTCCAAACTCCACACTCAAAACTCCACACTCGGCATCTACGATGCCCGCAATTTGTCTTACAAACCACGGGTCATATTTGGCGATTTGGCAGATTTCCTCCACACTCACGCCGAGGCGGAGTGCTTGCGCCGCCACCAATAAACGGTCAGGCGTTGGGCGCGAAAGCTCGCTACGCGCGGCATCAGCGTCTTTCAACTCAAAATCATTTAAGCCCGTAAGCCCAGTTTCCAGCGAGCGCAATGCTTTTTGCAATGCTTCCTTAAAATTTCTGCCCATTGCCATGGATTCACCAACGGATTTCATGGCGGTGGTTAGGATTGGCTCTGCACCAGCGAATTTCTCAAAAGTAAAGCGCGGAATTTTTACCACCACATAGTCGATGGTTGGTTCAAAAGATGCGGGCGTTACCTTGGTCACATCATTCAAAATCTCATCCAGCGTATAGCCCACCGCGAGCTTGGCCGCTACTTTGGCAATTGGGAAACCCGTAGCCTTGGAAGCAAGAGCCGAGCTGCGTGAAACGAGCGGGTTCATTTCAATAACTATCATGCGAACATCAACAGGGTTCACCGCAAACTG
>SXRF01000078.1 GCA_005792635.1 Rickettsiales bacterium | reverse complement strand
CGGTGCCCTCCGAAGGCAAAGGTCATGCGTTCGAATCGCGTCGGGTGCACCATATTTTTGACTTCGTCGCACTGCGTTGTCAAATGGTTGGCATTTTTGCAAAAATCAATTTTTCTTCGGGTAAGCACTGGGTAAGCAGGAAAACAAAAGTCGTACTGAAACCAATGCCATGCCTCCAAACGCTCCAATCCATTGCTTTTGAAGCCTCCGTACTTATCTATAATAATGTAGGCAAACCTGTTGTTATTGCTAAACATCCAGCCCTTCCACAGCTTCCAGCCCGCGTTCGCGGGTTTGTTTAATATCATCATCGGCGATTTTTACGCATTGTCATAAATTTTCCGCCAACTCCTACTTGTTATTAATGTTTTTTTTGGTATGGTAACAGATAATTAAGTAATATTTCTTGAGAATGTTTCTTGAGAGCTTCAATAAATTAAGGGGAATAAATAGTATGAATTACATTACACAGAATAGCATTACGCAAGAAGAATTGGAAAATATGCCTGTATCTGATGTACTTGATATTTTTGCTAAAAATAAAAAAATTTGTTGTTATCTAGATGGTAATGCCAATTACGATCAAGGCATTATTTACCGTATGACGCCAGAATTAAACGGGATTAGAAATAGAAGATTTTTATCAGGAAAAAAAAATTTTGAAGGACAAGCTGTAAATAATGCTCTTGATAGCATGGATGGTGCAACTTGTACGCAAGATATTAGGCGTAACCCAAATGAACAAAAGCCTCAACCAGTCACAATTAAGTTGGCTACCCTCAGTAAAAATAGCCCTACTTTTCAAGAATATCTTGATAAATTATTAGACGAAAAAAAGATAGATCAGGATTTTTATGATTCTTTACATAATTTAGTTGAAGCCATACAGCTAAAAAATTATCCAAAAATCATAGAGATTACTGGTATTAAAAATATTTCAGAAGCCGAAAGAGATGCTGAACTTAAGGGAAAAGTTAAATCTGAAGTTAGATCTGAAATAAGAGCCACCATTAGAAAAGCTGTTGAAGGCAAAATTGGAACTAACGAATTCAAAATGGTTCTTACAGAAGAGATGGAAAATTTGCGTAAAGAATTAGGGCTTACGGAAAAAGAATTTCCATCTCGCTAAACATCCAGCCCCTCAACCGCCTCCAGCCCGCGTTCGCGGGTTTGTTCTTGGATAAATGTAAAGCGGTGTTCGGGTTTGCGTCCCATTAGCTGCTCCACCCTTTCGCTGGTTGCTTCTGCGTCATCCTCGGCGATTTTTACTTGCAGCAAAATGCGGTTTTCTGGGTTCATGGTGGTTTCTTTTAGCTGCGGTGGGGTCATTTCGCCCAAGCCCTTAAACCGCCCGACTTCCACCTTGGCGTTACCTTTGGCGTATTTTGCGATGATTTCCTCGCGCTCGGCTTCGTCCTGCGCGTAGTAAGTTTTGTTGAGAATCGTTATGCGATAAAGCGGCGGGCGAGCGAGGAAAAGATGCCCACCGCTGATGAGTTTCGGCATCTCTTGGTAAAAAAATGTCATAAGCAGCGAGGCGATATGCGCTCCGTCCACATCCGCGTCGGTCATTATCACCACTTTTTCATAGCGCAAAGCATCGGGCGAATAATGTGCGCCACTGCCACAACCCAGAGCAAGCACAAGATCCGAAAGTTCTTGGTTGGCTTTTATTTTATCCAAACTCGCGCTCGCCACATTCAAAATTTTCCCGCGAAGTGGTAAAATTGCTTGCGTTTCGCGGTTACGCGCTTGTTTTGCGCTGCCACCAGCCGAGTCGCCCTCTACGATGAAAATCTCCGTTCCCTTGTTGGTATTGCGCGAACAATCGGCAAGTTTTCCGGGAAGGCGCAAACGAGTGGTAACGGCTTTACGGCTTACTTCTTTTTCCGATTTTCGGCGCAGGCGGTCTTCCATCCGTTGAATGATGATGTTGCTAAGGCGCGCAGAATTTTCAGGGTCACCACTTAAATAATGGTCAAAATGGTCGCGCATTGCGTTTTCCACCAGCCGTGCCGCTTCGGCACTCACCAAGCGATTTTTGGTTTGCCCTTGAAACTGCGGGTCTTTTATAAAAAGCGACAGCACAATAACCGCACCGCCCAAAATATCCTCGCCCTGTGCCGCCACCAGTTTTTTATTGTTGGTCAGCTCGCCATATGCACGAAAACCCTTGCTAATCGCAGCGCGAAGCCCCGCTTCGTGCGTTCCGCCATCGGGGGTGGGAATGGTGTTGCAGTAGGTGCTTAAGTCTGGCTCTTCGTCCTCTGGCCAGTCAATCGCCCACTCAATCCGCCCCATTTTTCCCGCCAGTTCCGCTTCGCCACAAAATGGGTTTGAGGTTATAGTCGGGCGGTCAACAAGTTGCTGAGTTAAAAAATCTTTCAACCCATCAGGAAAGTGGATTTTTGCTTCGGCGGGTGTGTCTGCGCCCTCGGCGATTAAGCTCTGGTCACATTTCCAGAGAATTTCCACCCCGCGATATAAATAACCCTTTGAACGAGCAAGCTTATATAGCCGTTCTGGGCGGAATTTGCACTTGCCGAAAATCTCGGCATCAGGGCGGAAGGCAACGGTCGTACCGCGTCCACGCGGTGCTTCGCCGATATTTGTTAGTTTGCTGGTCGGCTCGCCACGGCTATAGCTTTGGCGGTAGATGATTTTTTCACGAACTACCTCCACCTCCAGATAATCAGATAGCGCATTCACCACCGAAATCCCCACGCCGTGCAACCCGCCCGAAGTATCATATACCTTGCCACCGAATTTCCCGCCCGAATGCAGCATGGTGAGGATAACTTCCAGCGCGGATTTTTTAGGGAATTTCGGATGTGGATCAATCGGTATCCCGCGCCCATTATCGCGCACCACGATTATGTTATCGGGCTTCATTTCAAACTCAATACGGCTGGCAAAACCTGCCACTGCTTCGTCCATCGCATTGTCAAAAATCTCATTGACCAGATGGTGCATCGCGGTTTCATCGGTGCCGCCAATATACATTCCCGGTCTGCGCCGAACAGGCTCAAGCCCCTCTAATACCTCAATATCATCGGCGGTGTAAGATGTGGTTGCATTTTGATTTTTGGAGTTAAATAAGTCGGACATAGTAGTTTTTTAGTCAAGTTTGCGTATAAAGTCACGAATTATTCGCGCAATCACAAAAAAACTTGGAAAAAGCTGTGGCTAGGAATTTAGCGCGAAAACACTTGACAAGCCATTAATATAGGAACAAATTTTGCGTTTTTCACTTGGTCTTTTAGGCTTGTCAAAAATGTCCGCAATTTTGCCAGTTTATCGGCGTTCTGATATAACTATTTCGCATGGCGAGGGGGTGTATCTATTTGCGCCCAATATTGGGTACTGTGGTAAAAAATATCTGGATTTTGCGGCGGGAATTGCGGTTAATTCGCTCGGGCATTGCCACCCAAAAGTCGTTGCCGCACTTAAAAAACAGACTGATATTCTCTGGCATTGCTCCAACATGTATAAAACGACGGGGCTTGCGGATTTCGCCGAAAAACTAACGGCGGCTTGCTTTGCAGACCAAGTTTTTTTCACCAATTCGGGCGGCGAGGCGGTGGAGTGTGGCTTAAAAATTATCCGTAAATATCATAGCGCAAACGGCAATCCTGAAAAACACCGCGTTATCACCATGACTGGCGGGTTTCATGGGCGCAGTTTTGCTTGCATTTCCGCAGGCGGTAATGAGGTGGCGCGGGCTGGCTATGCGCCGCTTCTTGACGGCTTTGACCGCGTAGAATTCAACAATCTTGCGGCAGTTGTGGCGGCGATTACGCCTCAAACGGCGGCTATACTTGTTGAGCCAGTGCAGGGTGAGGGGGGGCTGCGCGAGGCAAACACGGAGTTTTTGCAAGGATTGCGTAAGCTTGCGGATGTTAACGGTTTGCTGTTGTTTTGCGACGAGGTGCAATGTGGAATGGGGCGCACGGGCAGTCTATTTGCTCACGAACAGGCAGGAATTACCCCCGACATTGTTTCGGCGGCAAAGGGCATCGGCAATGGTTTTCCGCTGGGCGCATGCCTGATGACAAACAAAGTGGCGGCGTGTATGACAACGGGAACGCATGGCTCAACTTATGGCGCAAATCCGCTGGCTATGGCGGTGGGCAGCGCCGTTTTGGATGTGATGCTTGAACCAGAGTTTTTCGCTGGTGTGGAGCGCGTGGGAAAATATCTAAAGAACGAGCTAATTGCTTTGGTGCAGGAATTTCCCGATCTGCTTTGCGAAGTGCGCGGACGCGGGCTGATGCTTGGCGTACAGGCGCGAAAAAACAATATTGAAATTGTGGAAAAATTGCGTGCAAACGGGCTGCTAACCAGTCCAGCGGAGGATAATATAATCCGCATAACCCCGCCGCTGATAATAACGGAAAAACATGTGGATGAGGCTATTTTGATTATGAAAAAAACACTTGAGGCATTGGCATGATGAAGCATTTTTTAGACCTTTCTGATATTTCCGCGCAGGATTTGCGCCATATTCTGAACCATGCGGCAAGGCTGAAACGCGAACGCCTTGATGGAAAATTTTCCGCGCCACTGGTCAATAAAAAACTCGCTATGATTTTTGAAAAAAACTCAACGCGCACCAGAGTTTCCTTTGAGGTGGCGATGGTGGAGCTGGGTGGTCATGCTATGCCGTTTAATGGCAGCGAGCTTCAGCTTGGGCGCGGTGAAACAGTGGCGGATACTGCGAAGGTTCTCTCGCGCTATGTCGATGCGATTATGCTGCGCTGTCATAGCCACGAAAAACTTACGGAACTGGCGGCAAATTCCAGCGTGCCAGTGATTAATGGGCTTACGGAATTTAGCCATCCCTGCCAGATTTTGGCGGATATTCTGACTTTTGAGGAAAATCTTGGCAATATCTCTGGCAAAACTATTGCGTGGGTTGGTGACGGCAATAATGTGGCGCAGAGCTGGATACAGGCGGCGGCACTGCTTGGTTGCAAGCTGAATATCGCCTGTCCGCCCGCGCTTTCGCCGCTACCTGAAGTTGTGGAATGGGCGCGGTCGCGTGGCGCGGAAATCAATATTTCCAGCTCACCAAAAGAGGCAGTGGCGGGCGCACATGCGGTTATCACCGACACTTGGGTTTCCATGGGCGACCCAGACGCCGAGGCGCAGATTGCTTTGCTAACGCCGTATCAGGTGAACGGCGAGCTGATGAAAAAAGCTGACAAAAACGCGATATTCCTACACTGCCTGCCCGCCCATCG
>SXRF01000077.1 GCA_005792635.1 Rickettsiales bacterium | reverse complement strand
CATTTGCTGCGTGGGCGATGATGACCAGTCAATCTATAGCTGGCGCGGTGCGGAGGTTGGAAATATCCTGCGCTTTGAGAAGGATTACCCAGACGCAACCATCATCCGCCTTGAGTGCAACTATCGCTCTACGCCGCATATTCTGGCAGCGGCTAGCGGCGTTATCGCCAATAACCGCGACCGCCTCGGCAAAACGCTGTGGACACCAGAAAAAAACGGCGAAAAAATCCAGCTAAAATCCGTGTGGGACGAGGGCGAGGAAGCGCGGTTTGTCGGCGAAAAAGTGGAAGATCTGCAACGCGCTAAAATCAGCTTAAAAGATATGGCGATTTTAGTTCGTGCTGGCTTTCAAACCCGCGCTTTTGAGGAACGATTTCTAACGCTCGGCGTGCCATACCGCGTGGTTGGTGGGCTTCGCTTTTATGAACGGGCGGAAATCCGCGACGCGGTGGCGTATCTTCGTCTGCTCGCCGTGCCGCAGGATGACCTTGCCTTTGAGCGCATCATCAACACGCCAAAGCGCGGCATCGGGCAGGCAACCATGCAGCAGCTACACACGGCGGCGCGGTCGCTCAACACTTCGCTTTATAACGCCACCATTCATTTGCTGAAAACTGGTGAACTACGCGGAAAGCTTGGGCTTTCACTGCAAAAATTCGTGGATAGTTGCGATAAATGGCGGGCGGATTTGAAGACGCTGTCGCTGGGCGAGGTGGTGGATTTGGTGCTGGAAGAAAGCGGCTATATCCAGATGTGGAAACAGGAAAAAACGCCTGAAGCGGCGGGGCGCGTGGAAAATTTGAAGGAACTCACCCGCGCCATTGGCGAGTTTGAAACTATTTCCGCGTTTTTGGAGCATGTGAGCCTCGTCACCGAAGCGGCAAATACGGGCGAAAATGTGGATATGATTAGCCTGATGACCCTGCACGCGGCGAAGGGCTTGGAGTTTGAGGTGGTGTTCCTACCGGGGTGGGAGGAAGGTGTGTTCCCGCATCAACGAGCGATAGATGAAAGTGGCATGAAAGGGTTGGAGGAGGAGAGGCGGCTTGCTTATGTCGGCATCACCCGCGCCCGCAAAAAACTTTTCATATCCCACGCCGCCAACCGCAGAATATATAACCAGTGGCAAAGCAGCATTCCCTCGCGCTTTATCGGCGAAATTCCGCCAGAAAATATTGAGCAATTGGGCGGCGGCGCGGTGAACGCTGCGCGGAATAATATGAAAAGCTGGGCGGACGAGGTGGCGAGTATTCTTAGTCGTCATCCTGCGGACGGCAAAGCCGTAGCGCAGGATCTAGATCCTGTGCAGCCTTACGGCTCACAGGATGACACATTCAAAAAAGGTACGCGCATTTTCCACCAGAAATTCGGCTATGGCTATGTGCTAGCAACCAACGGCAATAGCCTAGAAATTAGCTTTGACAAGGCGGGGAAGAAAAAACTTATAGCGGATTTTGTGGAAGTTGCTTAATTTTTTATCAGAAATCTGGGAAATCGCCCGCATTTTTTGTTCGGCGTTCTACATATTTACACCATATTTGGGGGGCGCTTCCCTCCGAAAATATCATATCTTTTTCATAAATATTTGCCAAGCACCCAACGCCATAAAAAGTTTTTCTGTGAGTAATTATATTTTCTGCTTCTACCATAAAAGAACTTTGTTTTAATCTATCAATTTGTGAACTTAGTGATTTACAAGGCTTGGATAAATTGAGAATAGGAGTGCCTTCCTCAGAAAAAGAAGGATTTGCAGGGTCAAATATAAATTCTTTGTCTTTGTGTTTTATAATCAAGAAGGTATGTGCGCTCGTAAAATTATCCCCATCTGGAACATAGTTGCGTAGCATTTCACCAGACATAATCTGAGATTCTATCTGATGGTCATCAAGGAATTTTTTTGCAAGTAGCGAATATTCTACACATTCTGCCTGATTTTTAGCGAATAAGTCAGAAAGTTTCGGTGGTTTTGCTTCATCTTTGTAAGAAACTATTCTGCCACTAGCATCTGGTGGATTTTTCATAAAATTATGATGACAAGCAAAAGTAAAAGCTTGAAGAGTAGTCAATAATTCTAAATCTACACTATCAGAATACTCCTTTGCCCAATTTTTCCAATCATTGTCATTATTTGCAGATTTGAGGCAGTGTTCGGCTAATCCATTGAAATTTTCGTAAAAATTTGCAAAATCAATCTCCACCTTTAGAGGGACTGCGGAATGAAAATAATTATTTCCACCAGCGGGAAATAAGTCGCCATCACCTATTTGATCGCAAATAAAGCAGTGATGAAATAATTGTTCTAAATTCATAACTAGATACCAAGTAATAAGCAAGCTAGAGCATAGTTTATTATATGCCATTATGTGTTAATTTAAGGTTAAATGAAGGCGTGTTCGGCTATGGATATGTTTTGTCAAACAGCGGAAACACGCTAGAAATCAGCTTTGACAAAGCGGGCAAGAAAAAACTTATGGCGGATTTTGTGGAAGTTGCATCTTAATCTTGTTGCATCGCATTGTTTTGTGCTATAATCAGCCTTGGTTAAGCAAATTTATAAACAACAAAAAGAGAAGTATTATGCAAATATCTGTTTCGGGTAAGGGTGTTGATGTTGGTTCAGCTTTGCAAAGCCATATTGAGGCGCAAATTGAGGAGCATGTAAAAAAATATATTGACCGTGTTACCAGCGTTCAGGTGGTAATCTCGCGGGAGGCGCATTTGTTCCGCGTGGATATTACGGGCAATCTTGGCACGCATTCTGGCTTGGTTGTGCGCGGTCGCGGTGCGCTGGATGATGTGTATGCAGCTTTTGACGAAGCGTTGGAAAAAGTTAGCAAACAGCTGCGCCGTTATAAGCGAAAAATCACCAATCATCACAAAGTTTCGCATGAGCAGCCTGCTAGTGCAGCGCGTAACACAGGCACGAAATATGTGATTTCTCCAGAGGTTGGCGAGCATGATGACGATAAACAGGCTGGGCTGATTATCGCGGAAAAGCCAACAGATATTGAAACCATGACCGTGAGCGAGGCGGTTATGCGTATGGATTTGCAGGATCTGCCAGCGGTTATGTTCTTTAACTCCGCGCATGGTCGCCTTAATGTGGTTTATCGCCGCGTTGATGGCAATATTTCATGGGTTGACCCAGCGGCGGAGAAAGCTGCTTAGGGAAACCGTACTGTGACTGTTCAGCTTAGAGATTTGCTGCCCGCTGGCGCGGTTATTCCGCATTTAGAGGCGGGCAGCAAGAAGCAAACCATAAAGAAACTTTCTGGTTTTGCGGCGGCTCTTTGTCCGCTGTCTGAAAAAGAGATTTTTTCTGCGCTTATGGAGCGCGAGGAAGTCGGTTGCACGGGCATGGGAAATGGCGTGTGTATTCCGCATGGTCGTTTTACAGGGCTTAAAGAGATACTGATTGTTTTTGCGCGGCTGGATGCGCCGATTAATTTTGGTGCGGCGGATGGCAAGGATGTGGATTTGATTTTCCTGCTCCTCACGCCGCTAACCGCCGATACGGAGCATCTGAAAGCTCTAGCGATGATTTCCAAAATATTGCGTGATAAAAAACTTTGTGCGCAGCTGCGGGCGGCGAGCAGCGCGGAGGATATATATGCGCTAATAACTGCAGATAGCTCCGCGGCTGTTTAGCAGGCAGAACCTAAGCAAAAGCTCGCGTGCGTGCGGCGATTGCTGGAACAACGGCTGGGAATTCGCCTTCATTTTCAATAACAAAGGCGGTTTCATCAGAGAATAATGCGCGAAGCAGCAAATTATTGATGTGATGGCTTGGGCGAACGGCGTGAACGCAAGCGTCAATTCGTACACCGCTCAGGAATAAATCCCCAACTAAATCAAGGGCTTTGTGGCGCACGAACTCGTTTTCATAGCGCAACCCATCAGCATTAAGAACGGCATCTTTACCCACCACAATAGCATTTTCCAGCGAGCCACCAAGAGCCAAGCCCATCGAGCGCAGCGCGGTCACCTCATGCTCAAAACCAAAGGTGCGGGCGCGGGAAACTGCTTGTTTGAAGGAAACCTCACGGAAATCATACTGCGCGGATTGCTTGCCGATTAGTGCGTGGTTGAATTCGATGCCGATATTCACCAGCAAGCCGCTCTCTCCTTCCCTATTTGGGGAAATTTTAAGGAAACTATCGCCGTCACGCACTTCAACGCTTTTTAGCACCCGCAAAACGCGGCGCGGCGCGGAAAGCGTGGTAATTCCAGCAGTTTCCAGCATAGCAACGAAAGGCTCGCTGCTGCCATCCATAATCGGAACTTCGGGCGCGTCCAGCTCAACCAGCGCGTTATCAACACCAACGCCCCAAATTGCCGCCATCAAATGCTCGATGGTGGAAACGCTAACGCCATGCTCATTGCGGATGGTCGTGCCAAGGCGAGTTTCCGAAACAGCGTCATATTTCGCGGGGATAAGACAAACCGCCGCTGCAACATCCAACCGCTTAAACACAATGCCACTGCCCGCAGGCGCAGGGTGGATGGTGATATTAACCGTGCTGCCGCTGTGCAAACCCACACCAGCGCAAGAAACTTTATTGGCAATAGTAGTTTGATTATTCACGAATTTTTCCCGAATTGAGTTATATATCTAATCATAAGATATATTTTCCCCCCTCGGCATTCAAATCACTGTTTATTACATTTTGTTACAGAGAGAATTTGATTATTATTTGATTATTCACTGCGCGAGACAATTTTTATCAGCCGCGCTTCAATTATGGCGGCAAGTCGCTTGGTGATTTCCTTAAAAAATGAGCTAGGCAGCAAGCCATAAGCCGCGCTAGCAGCATCACCCGTTATAGCAAAACGCAAATCTGGGCTTGGCCAAATAAAACGATTTGCTTCGTTCAGCATAATCCACGACCGAGCATCGTCCAGCCCCAAGCGAAGCTTGGTTGAATGCGGAATTTCAATCGCAAATTCTGGCTGATACGGCGGAGTATGGGTAATCGGCAAAACAGTCACCATTTTTTCGCCGTCAGCATCAGTTTTTACCACGATAACCGCGCATGGACGATCTTTTACGCCTTCTTCCTTGCCGCGCAAATGCTCGCTGCGCCACAGATAAGAATAGCGAATAACCAAGGCGGGGACTGGCTCAGGAAGCGACAAAAGCTAGCCCTTCCACTCCAAATCAAAATTAGCAGCAGCAACTGGAGGCGTCGCACTGCGGATATCCTCAAGGTCGCTGGGCGTAAAATCATCCACACTCAAAACCTGCCTATCCCTGCGTTTTAGGCGGTGATATTCCTCGGCGGAAAGAACGACAATCCGCTCGCGCCCGTTGCGCGTCACCACCAC
Source organism: Rickettsiales bacterium (assembly GCA_005792635.1). Classification (GTDB taxonomy): domain Bacteria; phylum Pseudomonadota; class Alphaproteobacteria; order Rickettsiales; family SXRF01; genus SXRF01. The sequence goes on along the minus strand of SXRF01000077.1, from coordinate 8,247 downwards.
TGGCGCGTTTAATACCGCGTCCTGATATAGCCCAAAATGCCGCTGGAATTCAGCTGAACTTACAGTGATTGGCTGCATATTTTCCCCTTAGCTTTGTATGTTATGTATGTTTAGTATTATACATACAATCAGTATGATTGTCACTTATTTTATTAATCGCCACTATTGCAGAAGCAGAGCAGCAACGCTATAAATAAAGAAAAACAAGAGGAAATCATGGAAAAATCTCTAAAAATCGGCATTGCGGGCTTGGGAACTGTTGGCGGTGGGACGCTGTCTATCCTGCAAAATCAATCGGAAATGCTGGAATCGCGCTGTGGGCGCAAGCTGCAAGTGGTCGCGGTTTCGGCGCGGGACGCGAATAAAAAACGCGGATTTGACATGGGGGACTTACGCTTTGTGGCAAACCCTGTTGATTTGGCGAATGACGGCGATATTGATGTGGTGGTGGAGTTGATGGGCGGCGCGGATGGCGCGGCGAAACAGCTGGTGGAAACCGCGCTCACCAACGGCAAATCGGTGGTCACCGCCAATAAAGCCCTCATCGCCCATCACGGCATTGCCCTTGCCAAACTCGCGGAAAAATCGGGCGCGGTTTTGGCGTTTGAAGCGGCGGTGGCGGGCGGAATTCCGATTATCAAAACTCTGCGTGATGGGCTGGCTGCCAATAAATTTTCCCGCGTAATCGGCATCCTCAACGGCACTCGCAATTACATCCTCACCAGCATGTGGGAAACGGGTCGCAGCTTCGCCGAAGTCCTAAAAGAAGCGCAGGATTTGGGCTATGCCGAAGCCGAGCCGAGCTTTGATGTCGACGGCATAGACACCGCGCATAAACTCGCCATCCTTACCAGCCTTGCTTATGGCTGCGCTCCGTCCATCGGCGATGTCTATGCGGAGGGCATCCGCCGCGTTAGCTTACGAGATATGCAATTTGCCGATGAGCTGGGCTATGCCATCAAACTTCTTGGCGTGGCGCAGCAAACCGAGGCGGGAATTATGCAACGGGTTCACCCTGCCATGGTTGCCAAAAACTCTATGCTTGGCACGGTGCAAGGCGTGTATAATGCCTGCTTGGTGGAGGGCGACGCGGTCGGGCGCATCTTCCTTGAAGGGCGCGGCGCAGGCGCAGGGCCAACGGCTTCTTCGGTGGTCGCGGATATTATGGATATTGCCCGCGGCGTGAATTACAAGCCGTTTTCGTTGCCCGTTGCCGCCCTGTCTGGCGCGAGATTTGTTGGCATGAATGATCTGCGTTGTTCATATTATCTGCGCCTTAGCGTGGTTGATAAGTCGGGCGTGCTGGCGGCAGTCACCAATATTTTTAAGGATTTTGGCATCTCGCTACGCTCGTTCATTCAACATTCTTATGCGCCGAATGAAACGGTGCAAATCGTGCTGACCACCCATGAAACCAGCGAAGCCGCCATGACCGCCGCTATCGCCGCCATCGCAAAGCTAGACACCATGCGCGACGCACCATATATGATTAGGATTGAGGGCGTTTAAGGCTGGTTTCTGCGCGTATATTGCTGGCTGGCGATTTCGTCCAGCATGATGGTTTCTTTGCGATTTTCCGCTGCTTTTTTGCGCTCCAGCGCGTTTTGCTTGGCGATTTCAATTTTTTTAAGCTCGGTGAACGCCACGAATATATCCTCATTCAGCTTGGTTATTTTGGCATCAATGGCGCGGATTTCTGCACGCAATTCTTCCTGACGATTTTTTATCCGTTTCGCAAATTCACCGAAAAAACTCGCCATTTCCACCTGCTTGCCCGCAAGAGCAACTTCGCTTTCCAGCTCTTTTTGCAAGCTAACCGTTGCTTCTTGTAATTTAGTTTTTTGATTTTCCAACGACACCATCTCGCGCCGCAGCTCGTCTAGCGTGCGCTTATGAAGGCGAATTAAGGTGTTTAGCGTTTTCATAACTGCATGTTTAGCATAGATGCTGCGATTGTGAATTTTTTTATGACAATTGTTTTTGTGGTGCTAGGATGTGGAGTATGACAAACTTCATCCACCTTCGCGTTCGCAGTTCTTATTCGCTCCTTGAGGGGGCGATTGGGGTGAAGGAGCTTGTAAAATGGTGCAAAGCCCACAAAATGCCTGCGGTGGCGGTGGCGGATTCTTGCAATCTTTTTGCCTCGCTCGAATTTTCGCTGGCTGCGGCGGGCGAGGGGGTGCAGCCGATTTTGGGTTGTACGCTGTATATAAAACCCGAAGCGGTGCAGGACACGCGGGCGACCAGCCAGCATAATCAAAAACCTGATCAATTGGTGGTATTCGCGCAGAATGAGGCAGGGTGGCAAAATCTGCTCGCACTGGCTAGCAAGGCATATTTACAGCCAGCGGGCGAGCCTGCGCCACTTCTTTCCATGGCGGATATAGCCGCGCATAGCGAGGGGCTAATTGCGCTTACGGGTGGAATATATGGCGCGGTGGGGCGCAGCATAATCGCTGGGCGCGACGCGCTGGCAGAGGAGCAATTGTTAAGGCTCTCCGAGATTTTCCCCAACCGCCTGTATATAGAAATTTCGCGCCATGGCTTGCCCGAAGAAGAGCAAACCGAGGATGGATTTATTGAGCTGGCATATAAGCACAACTTGCCGCTGGTGGCGACGAATGACGCGCATTTTATAAAAGAGGAAATGTTTGAAGCGCATGATGCGTTTTTGTGCATCGCCGACGGGACTTATGTCAGCGAGGACAACCGCAGGAAACTAACGCCGCAGCATCGGCTAAAAACTCCCGCCGAAATGTGCGATTTATTCTCCGACCTGCCCGAGGCACTGGAAAATACGGTGAATATTGCCAAACGCTGCGCGGTTTTTGCTCCTGCGCGAAACCCGATTTTACCGAGCTTCACCATCGAGGGCATGAGCGAGGAAGATAGCCTGCGGGCGCAAGCGCGAAAAGGTCTGGACGCACGGCTGGCTGGCTATATTGAGGGCGAAGACGCAAGAAAACCCTATATAGAACGGTTGGAATTTGAGCTTTCCATCATCATCCGTATGAAATTCCCTGGATATTTCCTTATCGTTTCTGACTTCATCACTTGGAGCAAGGAACAGGGAATCCCCGTTGGGCCAGGGCGTGGGTCGGGTGCGGGCAGTGTGGTCGCGTGGGCATTATCCATCACCGATTTAGACCCGCTGCGTTATGGCTTGCTGTTTGAACGCTTCCTCAACCCTGAGCGCGTTTCCATGCCTGATTTTGATGTTGATTTCTGCCAAGATCGCCGCGAAGAAGTCATCCGTTATGTGCAGCAAAAATATGGCGTGGATAGGGTAGCGCAGATTATCACCTTCGGAAAATTGCAAGCCCGCGCTGTGCTGCGCGATGTTGGGCGCGTTTTGCAAATGCCATATTCGCAGGTTGACCGCATTTCCAAACTCGTGCCGAACAATCCCGCCGCGCCCGTGACCCTCGCGCAGGCAATTGATCTTGAGCCGATGCTCAAAAGCGCGATTGACGAAGACGAAACCGTGGCGCGACTGGTGAATATGTGCTTGCAGCTTGAGGGCTTGAACCGCCACGCCAGCACCCACGCGGCGGGTGTGGTGATTGGCGATCGCCCTTTGTCCGAACTTGTGCCGATGTACCGCGACCCGAAATCGGATATGCCTGTGGTGCAATATTCCATGAAATATGCCGAGAGCGCGGGGTTGGTGAAATTTGACTTTTTGGGGCTAAAGACGCTGACTGTGCTTTCGCGCTGCGTAAAACTAATTGCCAATCGCGGCATAAATATTGACCTTGCGCGGCTTCCCGAAGGCGACAAGAAGGCTTATGATATGTTATCGGCGGGCGACACGGTCGGCGTGTTCCAGCTGGAATCGGCGGGTATGCGCGACACGCTGAAAAAGCTGAAGCCCGACTGTCTGGAGGATATCATCGCGCTGGTTTCGCTCTATCGCCCTGGCCCGATGGACAATATCCCGACCTATATCGCCCGCAAGCACGGCGAGGAAAAACCCGTTTATCAACATCCGCTATTAGAGCAGGTTCTTAAAGAAACTTTTGGCGTTATTATCTACCAAGAGCAGGTGATGCAAATCGCCCAGCTGCTGGCTGGCTACTCGCTCGGTGAGGCGGATTTACTGCGCCGCGCCATGGGTAAAAAAATCAAGGCGGAGATGGAGGCGCAGCGCGGAATATTCGTTGAACGCGCCGTGGCGAACGGTGTTCCCAGCAAGGACGCAGCCAGTATTTTTGACCTCATCGCCAAATTCGCCGAATATGGTTTTAACAAATCGCACGCGGCGGCTTACGCGGTGATTGCTTACCAAACCGCTTATCTCAAAGCCAACTATCCCGTGGAATTTATCGCTGCATCTATGACTTACGACATGGGCAACACCGATAAACTAAGCATCTTCCGCGAGGATGCAGGGCGGGCAGGGATAGAGGTTCTTCCGCCAGATGTGAATAGGTCGGAGGTTTTGTTTGCCGTAGGCAAAAAGGCTTCTGGCTTCGGGCTTCTGGCTTCGCAGGAAAATACAGAAGCCCAGAGCCTAGAGCCTAGAGCCATTCTTTACGCCCTCGCCGCCGTCCGCAATGTCGGCGCAGGGGCGATGGAGGGTTTGGTGGCGGAGCGCGAAAAAAATGGCGCGTATAAGGATGTGTTTGATTTTGCCGAGCGCGTGCCGCCTGACGCGCTGAATAAGCGGGCATTGGAGCATCTTATCAAGGCTGGCGCATTTGATAGCTTGCACAAAAACCGCAAGGAATTATTTGAAAATCTGGAGATGATAGCAGCGCACGGGGCAGCCGCCGCCCGTGACCGCGAAAGCCAGCAAGTCAGCCTGTTTGGCGGCAGTTCCGCGCCCGCAAATAAACCAAAACTAGCGCAACATAACGATTGGTCGGCTCTGGAAAAACTAGCACATGAATTTTCGGCAATCGGTTTTTATTTATCAGCGCATCCATTGGCGGGATATGCTAGTGCGGTGCAGTCGCTCGGTGTTTTGCAATCCAACACACTCGCCGAAAAACTGGACGAAAGATACCGCCCTGTGAAGCTGGCGGGCATTGTCATGGGCAAGAAAATCAAAGTTTCCGACAAAGGGCGGTTTGCCTTCCTGCAAATGTCCGACATGGGCGGCGTGTTTGAAGTTTCCGTGTTCAACGAAATGTTGCTCTCACAACACCGCGACAATCTGGAAAATGGCAAAATCTTGCTAATCACCGCGGACGGAAAAAGCGAGGAAGCTGGCGTGCGCCTCATCGCGCAGAATATTCAGTTGCTTGACGAAGCCCTCGCCAAACAACAAAAAACCCGAAGCAATGGCAAATTCGTAGTCACCATTGACCAAGAAGCCGCCATCATCCCCTTACGCGATATTTTAGGAACACCCAGCGGACAAGGCGCGATGGTTAGGTTGCTAGTTAAGCTCCCCCCCCCCTGGAGGGGGAGGGTTGGGGTGGGGGGTGAAATCATCTCCGAATATAAAGGCGAACAAATATTTACCCCTCCCCCTAACCCCCTCCCGCAAGGGGAGGGGGAATATAGTATATTGACCGCCGAAATAGAACTAGCTGGAAAATATACAGTTTCCCCCTCCACCCTAGACAAAATCCGCACCATAAAAGGCGTGGTGGAAGCGCGGGAGGCGGCTTGAATTCTGTCATCCTGTGAGGCGCGAAGCGACTGCACAGGATCTAAAGTTTTATTTTTAAGATCCTGCGCTGTGCCTAAATCCACCCGCAGGATGACAAAATCAGCTTGCATTTGTACATATAATGTCATAACATAATAGCATGACAGATGCGGTTACCTATCATTTCTCAGCAGAAAAAAATGCTCTTTTGAAACAACAAAGGGGCATTGGTTTTGACGATATTATTTTTTTGATTGAAGGTGGATGCTTGATAGAAATCATCAAAAATCCTTCAAAAAAACATCCTCTGCAAGAACTTATAATCGTTGATGTTTCTGGTTATGCGTTCGTTGTTCCATTCTCAAAAAAAGGTGATGATGTATTCCTAAAAACAATTTATGCAAGCCGCGTTATGACAAAAAAATACATAAGAAAAATAGGAGGAAAAAATGGCAAAAAAGAATAGCAGCAGACCAGTAGATATGATGCCATCGCGCGAGATTGACGGCGAGGATTATGAACTATTGATGGCGATGGAAAACGGCGAAATTGAGTTTGAGCGTATTCCTAACCATGATGAATTCGCAAAAAAATTGCAAAAAGGGGCAGCGGATTACTTCAAAAAAGATGCGCGGGTGAGTTTTCGCATTTCGCCGACTGATTTGAATAATATCAAGCGCATGGCGGCTTCCGAGGGCTTGCCATATCAAACCTATCTGACCTCTATTATCCACAAGCTAACTACAGGGCAGCTAGTTCCCTCCGCACCATAAAAGGCTAGGCGATTAGGGGGAATATATTAAGCAAAAATTTACTAAATGCTGCTATGCTACCCACTATGTCAGATGAAGAACGCACAGTAACACAGAAACAAAGGGCGTACGCATCGGTGGAAAATCCCACCATTAATGCGGCGATAAAGTCGCTCTATTCTTTTGTTGAGCAGTCGCAAGCTTTGGCGCGGCTGGCGCAGATAAAGCGCGATTTTGTGACCTCCAGACAGGTAAAAACGGCGAAAAACTCCAATAGTTTTATCCTCTGGGTTTCTGGTTTTGCGATAAGCGAGGCGGAAGCCGAGCAAGGTTATAAAGGCAATTTCGCGCTGTTTAGCGTTATGCCGAGGGAAGGAAAATTCACCATTTCCGCCAAAAAGATAGAATCCGAGCTGAAATTTCACCCGCAAAGCAAGCGCGTGAAGCGCAAACATCCCGATTGGGGGCATCCTATCCTGCGCGACATCAAGAAAAAACGCCTGTATTTCTCGATGGATGAGGCGGTGGGTGAGCTTATCCGCCTGCATGAGGAGTATCCTGAAACCTCCATCCCCTCGGAGTTTGGCTTGCTGATTATCATTTATGGCAAGGAGTTGGCGGAGGATGTACCTGTGCAGAAATATAAATTCAGCGTGCGCCCGCTGGCGGACGGCACTTTCGTCATTGACTATAAGGAAAACAAAAAAACCGCAAAACCCCGCCCACAGCCGCCGCGCAACGCCGAAGGCTTCTTTTCGCAAAAAGAAAAAATCCGCCGCACCATGAAAAAAAACCGCCCAAAACCCATTGAAAAACCAAAGACAGACAATAGTTCGTGCTAAATCCTGTATTTTATGCTACACTGCGCTCCTAGTTTAACATTAGGAGGCGTTATGCGTTACAAATTTTCGATTATTATTGGGCTTTCTATCCTTGCCAGCAGCTCGCTCGCGCTTGCTGTTCCTCGATCTTTGCCTGTCGCCCGCGATGGTGAGGTCATTGATTCCGTGGGCAGCGGCGCGATTGACGCGATTTTGCCAGAAATACAAACCGAAGGTGGAATAACCTATATAACTGGCGGTATTGGTGACGAGGAACTCGCGGAAATCAATGCGCGGGAGTCGGATTTCAACACCCATCTGTTGCTGAAAGCCAAAAATGGCGAATATATGGGTGAGGTGGATTTGCGGTTTTTTGACACCAAAGGCGTTGAAGTCTTCGCGGTGGAGGATGTCGGGCCATATTTTTATGTCAATCTTCCCGTGGGGAAATATAGCGTGGAAGCGACTTCACAAAAAGGCACAGTGAAAAAAGCCAAAGTAAATGCCTCCGCCAAACTAACAAAAGGTCAGGTGCATATTATTTTCAATGAGTAGGACGGTGTTTTTACAAATATTTGAGCTGTTTTAATGAAATTTGCAAAAAATATGTACGATAAAATCCGCAGTAATCCTTGTGTTTTTTATGGTTTTTATATGAATGAAAAAAAACTTGCAAAAAAATGCAAATAGCCTGTTGACAGGTGGCTAATGAGTGGATATATCTCTCCTCCCTTCACGAGATGAAGTGGTTCGAAAGGTTCAGCGGGGCAGCCCAAACAACCTTTCTGTGGTTTGAAATTGTGAATAGGTTTTTCTGGCATTAAAATTAAAAAGTCAGTAGCGGGATGGCATAGTTATCAATCTATGTTATTCAACTGACAAATTTATTTTTAATGAGTTGATGAATTGGATTGTTGAAAGACACAGCAGTTATATGGCGCAAGCTGTTTAGCTCTGTGCGTTCATAATTCAGACATCGTTCAAACAAGAACTGGCGATTTATTTCGCCAGTATAAATAAATATGATAAGTGCATCTGGTGGATGCCTTGGTGGTAAGAGGCGATGAAAGACGTG
>SXRF01000076.1 GCA_005792635.1 Rickettsiales bacterium | reverse complement strand
ATAATGGTAATATCCGCCACCATTGGCGCAGCTACCCATAGAAATAACATAGCGCGGCTCTGCCATTTGGTCATAAACTTTGCGTAGCGCGGGTGCCATTTTGTTGCAGAGTGTCCCCGCCACGATCATCACATCGGCTTGGCGCGGAGATGGTCGGAAAACCACGCCCAGATGATCCATATCATAGCGTGAAGCGGCAGCTTGCATCATTTCCACCGCGCAGCAAGCCAGACCAAAAGTCATAGGCCATAAACTTCCCGCCCGCGCCCAATTGACGATATTATCCAGCTTCGCCAGCACAAAGCCTTTATCGGCGAATTCATCCACCACATCGTTTAGCAGCGCGTCTTGCGACGCGGAGTTTGGAGTTTGGAGTTTGGAGTTTTGATTCATTTATATCATTCCCATTCTAATGCGCCTTTTTTCCATTCATAAATAAAGCCGATGGTTAGCACCGAAAGAAAGCCCATCATAGACCAAAAGCCCGCAACGCCAATTTCTTTAAGCGAAATCGCCCATGGGAATAAAAACGCTACCTCAAGGTCAAATATAATAAATAAAATCGCCACCAGATAAAAGCGCACATCAAACCGCCCGCGAGCGTCGCTTTCTGGCTCAAAACCACACTCATAAGGCGAGTTTTTCTCGGTGTCGGGCTTTTGCCGACCGACAATCATCGGCGCAAAAAGCATGATAAGAGCCAAGCCCACGGCGATGGCGATGAACACGAGGATAGGGAAATAGCTGGCGAGGATGGGGTTCATGGTGGTTATCAGTTGTTGGTTGTTAGTTGTTGGTTGTTAAGGTAAAATCCAACAACCAATAACCAGCAACTAACAACTTTTATATGTCTGATGCAATAAAAAATTTCATAACCACCAACGCAAAAGCCATCGGGTTTGATGCGGTGGGTTTTGCGCCTGCGGATTTACCGCCTGAGGTGGCGGAAAATCTGGCGGGTTATATTGAAGGTGGCAATCATGGCGAGATGGATTGGCTGGCGGAAAAAGCGGCGTGGCGTGGCAACCCAAAAGCCATGTGGGCGGAGGCGAAATCGGTGATTATGCTCGGGCATAACTACGCACCAGCCGAAAACCCGCTGAAAAAGCTAGGGCGCAAAACTATTGGCAATATATCATGCTATGCGCTGAATGATGATTATCACGATGTCATCAAGAAAAAACTAAAGCAATTGGCTGGGCTAATCGCCACGAAATATGGCTGCGAGGTAAAAGTTTTTGTGGACACCGCGCCAGTGATGGAAAAACCGCTGGCGGCAATGGCGGGCTTGGGTTGGCAGGGGAAGCACACCTGCCTAGTTTCCCGCGAATTTGGCAATTGGTTGTTTTTAGGTGCGATTTTCACGACGCTTGATTTTAGCAGTCACCCTGTGGACGGCGTAGCCGTAGCACAGGATCTGGTTAATACGGCAAAAGATCCTGTGCAGTCGCTTCGCGCCTCACAGGATGACGGATACTGCGGCACTTGCACCCGCTGCCTTGATATTTGCTCCACAAACGCCTTCATTGCCCCGCGACAGATTGATGCACGGAAATGTATTTCCTACCTAACCATTGAATCCAAAGAGCAAATTCCGCTGGAATACCGAAAAGCGATTGGCAACCGCATTTATGGCTGTGATGATTGCCTTGCCATTTGCCCGTGGAACAGCTTCGCCAAAACCGCGCAGGAAGCTAAATATCAAGCGCGAGATGAGCTAAAAAATCCGCTGCTTAAAGATTTGGTGGTGTTGGATGATGCAAGTTTCCGCGAGCTATTTCGTAAATCCCCCGTCAAGCGCATCGGGCGCGATAGGTTTGTACGCAATGTGCTGGTCGCCATCGGCAATAGTGAGGATACTTCGTTAATTCCCACCATCCAGCCGCTAACGCACGATAATTCTGCGCTAGTTGCGGATATGGCGGCTTGGGCGGTGGGGGAGCTTATGCAGCTTTCGCAATCGCCGCCATGTCAGGCTTGATGCTGAGGCGTTCAAAAACCCAGACGAGGGCGCGGGTCAGCTCAAAACACATCTCATGCGTGTGGTTCGGCGTTGGCGTTACCCGCAGGCGTTCCGTCCCTCTTGGCACAGTCGGGAAATTTATCGGCTGCACATAAATATCAAACTGATTAAGCAGCATATCCGACGCTTTTTTGCATAAAACAGGGTCAGAAACCAAGACAGGCAGAATATGGCTCTGCGTTGGCATAACTGGTAAGCCAGCTTTTTCCAGCATTTGCCGCATAACGCCAACGATATATTGTTGTTTTTCACGCTCCTCGCTGCTTTCCATCAAATGGCGAATGCTGGCGTTTGCACCTGCGGCAAGGGCAGGGGGAATCGCCGTGGTGAAGATAAAGCCTGAAGCATACGACCGAATCATATCCACCATAGCGCGGCTGCCAGCTATATAGCCGCCCATAACGCCATACGCCTTGCCCAGCGTGCCTTGCATGATGGTTATGCGATCCATAACGCCGTCGCGCTCTGCCACGCCTGCGCCATGCTGCCCATACATGCCAACGGCGTGAACCTCATCAAGATAGGTAATCGCGTTGTATTTATCGGCAAGGTCGCAGATTTCCTTGATTGGTGAAATATCGCCGTCCATTGAATAAACTGATTCAAAGGCGATAACCTTTGGTTGCAGCGGGTTTGCGGCTTTAAGTAATTCCTCAAGATGATTTAGGTCATTATGGCGGAAAATATGTTTTTCGGCCTTGCTGCCGCGGATGCCATGGATCATTGAGGCGTGGTTATAAGCGTCGGAAAATATGATGCAATTCGGCAAAACCGAGCAAAGTGTGGAAAGCGCGGCTTCGTTGGTCACATAGCCGCTGGTCATCACCAACGCCGCTTCCTTCTGGTGCAGCTCGGCGATGGTTTCCTCGAGAGTTACGATGGCGTGGTGCGTGCCTGAGATATTGCGCGTTCCGCCCGCGCCCGCGCCGTAACGCCCTATGGCTTCCGACATGGCGGATATTACTTTGGGGTGTTGCCCCATGCCCAAATAATCATTGCTACACCAAACGGTTACGGTTTTGCCCGTAACATGGCTTTTGGCATGTGGAAACGAGCCAGCCTTGCGCTCGAGGTCGTTAAAAACGCGATACCGCCCCTCCGCTTTGAGTTTATCAATGCTGGCGGTGAACAAGGCTTCATAGTCAAGTTTGCTATATGGCATATTCGGCATTTATAGCGCGGAAATTGCGTTTATGCAACAAATTAACAGCGTTTGTCACTGCTAACTTATAACCTTGGTGCTGGTAAAAAACATTGATGGATGGTTACTTGAAATAATATACTGAACGACAAGTGTAATTTTCATTGAGGTTGTAAGCTCCAGAGGTGGAGCATGAATTAGTGGTGAATACAATGCTCCCTACTGCTGTAACATCCAAGCCTCTAAATTTCCCAGTGGTTGGTTTTCCGTCATCAATTTTTTCGTCAATTAACCGTGCTTGAATTGGGCTTAACGCTCCAGAATTTACATTACCAAGAAAGTTAGGCGATGCCCATGTTATAGAGTTGATATTTATGCTTGGTATTTTAAAATACAAATCATCATGAAAAAAATAAGCACAGCTATCATTTATTCCTTTGAACATAGGCGCAGTATAAGCGCACGGAGTAGTAAGGGATGTAGGCAGTAGGTTTGCTAATTGCAAACTGTCTGATGCCTGATTGCTTTCCTTATCCCATCCCGCACTATTCCCGCTACCATCACAATGATCTATTAAGCCATTCCCATTTCCATTGCCAACAGCACTTGTAGTGGTACATCCGTATGATGTATAATTGCTGCCAAAAAATGCAGTGGCGTTAGGGCAATCTCCCATAGTACAGTTATATTTTGTTTGAAAAGTTCTGTAAGCAGATTCATATTGCAGAAGTTGTGAGGCGGCGGCGCGAATCTCCGCCGCTTTTATTAAATCTTTTCCCATCAATATGCCGCCAATTATTAGCGCAACAACAACCAGGACTATTGATAGCTCAACCAGCGTAAATCCTCTCTCTCTCT
>SXRF01000075.1 GCA_005792635.1 Rickettsiales bacterium | reverse complement strand
TTTCTACCACCTTATTCTCCAGATTATAACCCCATAGAACAAGATTTCGCTAACATCAAAAAAAGGCGCATCTTTGCACCACAAAATACCACGCTAGAACAAATCATCAAAATGTATAATTGTTAAATAAAGTCACTATACCTTGTGGACAGCAACAACCTTGCCTGTTCTTGGTTTTCCATCGTCTAGGTTCTGTTGAGGAATTCGCTATGGCGCAAGCGAAAATGGTAGTTTTCCGAGAACCGTAGCGGAGTGTATGTTTTATACATGAGCAACGGAAGCGCAGGAAACTGCCATTTGCAGCAAGCTATAGTAGAATTCCTCAACAGAGCCTAGCAAAAATCAAAGAAACTTTATTGCCCCCGCTACGGCGCAGGCGACCAGCGAGTTCCAGCTCTAGCAACACGGTTTGCACACTGCCCACTGGCGCGTCGCACTGCTCAATCAGCTCGTCCACGGATACAGGCTGTACACCAAGCTTCTGCACAACGATTTCGCGCAAATTATCCAGCTGATTTTCATCAGGCACGGCGGCGAAAATTTCCTTTGGTGTTTCGGCAAAATTAAACTGGCGCGGTGCGCGAATAGCGTACAGCACATCAATTGCCGATTCTGCCATCGTTGCCCCTTGGCGGATTAACTGGTTGCAGCCCTTGGAACGCGGGTCAAGCGGCGATCCAGGAACGGCGAAAACCTCGCGGTTATTTTCCAGCGCAAGGCGAGCGGTAATCAGCGAGCCAGATTTTGGCGAAGCCTCAACCACCAGCGTGCCAAAGCTCATGCCCGCGATGATGCGGTTACGACTAGGGAAACTGCCCGCAAATGGCAGTGCGCCGTAAGCCTGCTCGGCAATCACCGCCCCTTGCTCAAAAATTTGTTGGTATAGCTTCGCGTTTTCAGGCGGATAAACATTGTCAATCCCACCCGCAATCACCGCCACTGTCCCTGTTGCCAGCGAACCCTTGTGGGCAAAACTGTCAATCCCCCGCGCTAGCCCAGAAACCACCACCGCGCCGCCGCGCCCTAAATCCCCCGCCAGCATTTGCGCAAATTGACAACCAGCCGCCGAGGCATTACGCGCCCCAACTATTGCCACTAGCGGTTTTTTCCGCCAGATTTCGGCGTTGCCGCGCACCGTTATAATCGGCGGTGGGTCGGGTATATTGAGCAATAATTCTGGATAATCCGCCGCGCCATAAACAATCATCCTTGCACCGAACTTTTCAGTTGCCGCAATTTCCTTTTCCGCCAGATCTTTGGCATACGCCACTAGCGGCTTGCCGCCACCTCGCCGCGCTAATTCGGGCAAAGCTTCCAGAGCTTTCGTCGCACTGCCAAATTTGCGGATTAGGGTGAAAAAAGTAATCGCGCCAATATTTTGCGTGCGGATCAGGCGCAAAACACTGAGTAAATTATCGTTCGCAAGTGATGGGTAAATCACGCTTTATTACTCCGAAAAGCCAGCTCTTTACCAACGAGTAAGCGTTCAATGTTATTGCGGTGGGTAAAAATGATGATACAGGCAAGGCTAAAACACAGCAACCCCAATAAATACCCGTCAAATAAATAGGCGATTATTGGAGAATAACAAAGACTTAATATGGCAGATAGCGAAGAAAATCTGGTGATAAAAAATACGCACAGCCAAACCGCACACACCGCCAGCGCGAACAGCCAATTAATAGCGAAAAATACACCAAGAGTGGTCGCCACCCCCTTGCCGCCGCGGAAGCGCAACCAAACGGGGAATACATGCCCAAGAACCGCAAAAAGCCCTGCAATCGCCGCCGCGTCGCCGTCATAAAGCCAGCGGGCGATCATAACCGCCACCACGCCTTTTCCCAAATCCAGCAGCAAAGTAGCAACCCCAAGACCTTTTCGCCCAGAGCGCATAACATTAGTCGCCCCGATATTGCCCGAGCCGATTTTACGAATATCCCCCACCCCAAAAGCGCGGGCAAGCAACAAGCCAAAGGGTATCGAACCCAGCAAATACGCAATCGCAAATGTCCCCAGCAGCCAGCCTAATTGCATGTTTTTCTCTCTTTTGATCTTCTAATAAAGACCTCGATTTTGGCGTTTTATGTCCCTAAAAGTACCGTTTTTTACTTTAAGTTCTTGAAATAAGCTTTTGATATTACTTAATTCACTAACAGACTATGAGCTAGTTTTTTTATTTTTGCAATTTTTTATTTTTCCCACTTCCAGACCAATTTATCTCGCGATATTCTAACAACATGATTTACAGTTTAGTTGGTATAGACCTGCTTCGCCAGCAACCGCAAACGCAGCGCATTCAGCTTAATAAAGCCTGCCGCGTCTTTCTGGTCGTATGCTCCCGCGTCGTCCTCAAAGGTCACATGTTTTTCGCTATACAAGCTTTTTGGCGACTTGCGACCAACAACCGAAACGCTGCCTTTGTAGAGTTTCAGGCGCACAGTGCCGCAAACATTAGCCTGTGACTTATCAATCAAGGCTTGCAGCATCTCGCGCTCTGGCGACCACCAATAGCCGTTGTAAATCAGCTCGGCGTAGCGTGGCATTAGCTCGTCTTTCAAATGCGCCGCGCCGCGATCCAGCGTCAAGCTTTCAATACCGCGATGGGCGGCAAGCAGAACCGTTCCCCCCGGAGTTTCATATATTCCGCGTGATTTCATGCCAACAAAGCGGTTTTCCACCAAATCCAACCGCCCGATGCCATTCTCCCCGCCAACTTTGTTCAAATGGGTGAGCAGGGTCGCAGGCGACATGGCAACACCATCCACCGCCACAGCATCACCGCGCTCAAACTCAACCTCAATATAAGTTGGCGTTTCAGGGGCTTTTTCAGGCGCAACCGAGCGCGTGAACATATCCTCATGCGGCGCAACCCATGGATCTTCGAGAACCTTGCCCTCATAAGAAATATGCAGTAAATTCGCATCGGTTGAATATGGTGCTTCGCCGCGCTTGTCCTTGGCGATTGGTATCTGGTGTTTTTCTGCATATTCAATCAGCTTGGTGCGGCTGGTCAAATCCCACTCGCGCCATGGGGCGATAACCTTAATATCTGGCTTCAGCGCGTAATAACCCAGCTCAAAGCGCACTTGGTCATTGCCCTTGCCCGTTGCACCGTGCGCCACTGCGTCTGCGCCTGTAAGCTTGGCAATTTCAATCTGCCGTTTGGCAATTAGCGGGCGGGCGATAGATGTGCCGAGCAGATAAACCCCTTCATAAAGCGTGTTGGCGCGAAACATCGGGAACACATAATCACGCACGAATTCCTCGCGCAGGTCTTCCACAAAAATTTCCTTCGCGCCCATCATCTCGGCTTTTTTGCGCGCTGGTTCAAGCTCTTCGCCCTGCCCAAGATCGGCGGTAAAAGTCACCACCTCGCACTCATATTTTTCCTGAAGCCAACGCAGGATGATGGAGGTATCAAGCCCGCCAGAATAAGCAAGAACAACTTTTTTAATTTTTTTATCAGACATTTTTTTGACCCCGAGTTTTTTATTGAATTTTTACTTTACGGAAAAAGCCATATATCACCTCTTGAAATAGTGCAAGTTTTAGTATTTTAGCGTTGCACGATGGGGCGTTATGTGGTACATTACAGATATAAGAACCAAATAATTTTGCCGAATAATTTTGATTGATGATAAAAACCTTTGAGCATAAAGGCTTGCGGAAGTTTTGGGAAACTGGCTCAACTGCTGGAATCCAGCATTCGCACTCTGTTAAACTTCGCCTTATTTTACAAAGGCTAGATGCAGCAAGCGTAGTGCAAGATATGGATTTTCATGGCGCGAGGCTGCACCAGCTAAAAGGCGATATGAAGGGTTTGTGGTCAATCACCGTGAATGGCAATTGGCGCATAACCTTTAGGTTTGAAAATGGCGATGCTTTTATCGTCAATTATGTTGATTACCACTGAGGCGTAAATGGAGAAAATTATGACACCCAGACAATATAATCCGCCACATCCTGGAGAAGTGCTGTATGGCTTGGATATTGAGCCAGCGGGTCTCACCATAAAAGCGGTGGCGGAGCGTTTGGGCGTGGATCGCAAAACCATTTCGCGCATAATAAATGCCAAGGCGAGCATAACTGCGGATATGGCGATACTTCTTGCGAAAGCATTCAAAACCACGCCCGAACTATGGCTGAATATGCAAACAAATTATGATCTTTGGAACGCCGAAAAACGAATGAAGCAAAGGGTTAGCCGTGTGTTGCCTTTTGAGCAAAATTTTTCAGAAATTCGCCCTGTTTGAGCAGTAAGGCAGGGGAATACAACTATAAAAACGCGGCATCTATCAGGGTTTTAGTATATTCATGCTGCGGGTTTTGGAATATTTCGTTGGTTGCGCCTTGCTCTAGTATTTTTCCATTTTGCATGATGATAACGCTTTGCGCGATGGCGCGGACAACGCGCAAGTCGTGGCTGATGAACAAATAACTAATACCGCGAGTTTTTTGGAAATGCTGTAGCAAATCTATAATTTGCGCCTGCACAGAAAGATCCAGCGCACTGGTTGGCTCATCAAGAACCACTAGCTTTGGGTGCAAAACCATAGCGCGGGCGATGCTGATGCGTTGCCGCTGCCCACCTGAAAATTCGTGTGGATAGCGGTCTTTTATCGCGCTATCCAACCCAACTTCCTGCAATATCTGGTCAATCTCCGCCTCGCGCTCGCCCGCTGTTTTATTCGGATAATGCACCAGCAAGCCCTCGGCGATTATATCGCGCACTCGCATCCGCGGGTTGAGGCTGGAATAGGGATCTTGAAACACTAGCTGCATCTGGGCGCGAAGCGGGCGGATGGCGGCGGTTTTCAGCGTATCTATCTCTTGCCCAAGAAAAACAATTCTTCCCTCGCTTTTGATCAGCCGCAACAGCGCGAAACCCAGCGTGGTTTTCCCTGAACCCGACTCACCAACCACACCCAGCGTTGCCCCCTGCGCTAGGCTCACGGATATATCATCCACGGCTTTGATATAGCCCGTTACGCGCTTGAGGAAGCCAGTTTTTATCGGGAAATGCACTTTAAGATTCTGGCACTGCAAGATATTTTTTGCATCAACTGGGCTTGGCAGCGGGCTGCCCTTTGGCTCGGAATTAAGCAGATGACGAGTATATTCATGCTGCGGACTAGCGAACACCTCCGCCACCTTGCCAATCTCCACTATTTGCCCGTGGTGCATCACCGCCACGCGGTCAGCCAAGCGGCGCACCATAGTCAGGTCGTGGGT
>SXRF01000074.1 GCA_005792635.1 Rickettsiales bacterium | reverse complement strand
CTACCACCTTATTCTCCAGATTATAACCCCATAGAACAAGATTTCGCTAACATCAAAAAAAGGCGCATCTTTGCACCACAAAATACCACGCTAGAACAAATCATCAAAATGTATAATTGTTAAATAAAGTCACTATACAATGGAGGGAACAAAAGAGCAACATCAGCAAAGAACTGATAAAATCCTCCATACTCCTAAAGAACATGTTGGAGAAACTTCAGTTTTTTCGATTTTGGAAAGTGATAAAAATATGGAAAATGGCAGGGGTAGCATTGCTTAAGCAGAAAAAATCAAGTATTCAGTTATCACAGGGTTTTCTCTCCCCCATACCCTCTGCCGACTGCGCCTGAGAGTTGGTATATCCGCACAGAAACGCTAGCCTGCGGGCTGCCGAAATCGGTGGTCTGCTGGCTCGCGGTGTAGGTGGTGGTTGGTGTGGGAAGCGAGAGAAAACTGCGGACTACCGCCGCGCCGTTTAGCACTTCCACATCGTATAATTCCGCCGCTTCGCCAAGCGGAACATCCACAAAATCTCGCAAATCACCATTCACCCGCGCTCGGCGCACCCAGCTTATGGTGAGGTTGCCGCTGGCATCACGCACACCAGAAATCTGCGCTGGCGAATATGGTTTGAGCGCTACGCCGCTATAGGTAAAATCCTGCGCCGCGGCACTCGATAAACTCTGCCCCACGGTTACGGGTTTATATTGGCGTGCCGCCCCAATCATATTGCTGGCTACGGATTCTCTATCCAGCGCGGCATCCAACAGCACGAAACGATCGCCAGCAGCGTGTGCGCCGATTGCCCACTCTGTGCCGAGGCGACCGCGCAGCAAACCGCCAAGTTTATATTTGCCATCGCTGATTAAAGTCGCAGTTTTGAACTGGATAATTTCATCGCCGAGCAACGCAGCGTTCGCGCCGTTAAGCACCGCTAGCTCACTAACGCTTTGCAACTGCGCCGCGCCCAGCAATAGCACTGTCACCGTATTTTTCTCATCAAAAACGCATGGCGAAGCAGCCGCCAGCGCGTCCACACTGCTGCCCATCGTCGCGGGCGACGGAAGCGAGCCAAACCGCGCATAATTCGCGCCCCCATCATCCGAGCGATAGACCACTGCGCCGCCCCAACCTGCGGAAAGCCCCAGCCCTGCCATGCGGATAGTTGGCTTATCATCATCAGCGGGAAATAGTGGCAGATCCAACATTTCTAATTTGGTGATGGCGGGAACTTGGTTGTCATGCAGCAGGATATTATCCCCTTGCCCTGCGCTGGCATAAAAATCATAGGTGGAGACATCCTCCGCCACTGCCGCAACGCGCACGACGCTTGCACCGCCGATATAGGTGCTGGTGACGCGCATGGTGTGGGTGAAGCCGTCAATTGACAACTCCAGAATATCGGCTGGGTCAAGAGCCGCATATTTAATTGGCAGGTCAAAATTATAGCTAGTGCGCGAAACCCAATCGGAAAACAGCGTGGCATCCGCAATGTTTTTGGCGATTTGGTCGGAAAGCACCAGCGGCAAATCTATTGACGCAATTTCGCGGCTGCTGGTCACCTCGCGCTGCGAATATTGCGTTCCCGTTTGATAATTGCTAAGGCGGCTGAGATACAGAACGCTAACCCGCTTGGGCAGCTCAATTTCCTGCGCCCGCGTGATTTTTACCAGCTCGCTTTTTCCCGCGTCCTCCACAGGCAGAATATCCGCCGCGTCAATGCTCGCCGCCACCGCGCCACCACGCGGGACGCAGTGCAAAACGCCGTCGCTTTCCACCGTGTCAAAGAAAAAGGCAGTTCGGAGTGCCTCAATCGCCTCACGAATCGGTTGTTGATTGCTGATTACAAAGCCTTCCAACACCTCGCTGATGCGGCTTGCGTCGACATCCGCGGCTTGTAAGCCAGAGCGCGAACATAAATCGGAAACCACGCCCGCAAGGTTGGAAATCCCCAGCTTGCCTTGCAGGAAATGCCCAGTTTTCCACACCGCGCCATCGCGCCAAACGCTGGCAAGATCTGGCCAGTAGGGAAACGGCCGTGCGTCCCATGTCCATGCGAACATGCGCTCCACCATGCTTGACCCCGCCCACTGCGCGGCGGTTGCCGTAAGCCCCGCTCGCTGGGCGCGAAAATCCACCCGCCCACGCGAATGATATGGCAGCGCACTGCTGGAACTCGTGGGGTCATAAAACACATTGGGTTGATTGCTCGCGCAGTCCACGCTCGGAAAGCCATATTCCGTAAACCAGATTTTTTTGCTGGCGGGCGACCACGCGGTTGCAACGCTGTTGGGGTTGATATGCGCGTTATTCCACCACCACGCCAAATTTTTCCACGCATATGGCGCGGATAGGCTAGCCTGCGTGGTGCGCCCCGCGTCAGTATAATACCAGTCATAACCCTCGCCGCTTGTCCAGCCTGCTTTCAGCGCGTCCACATCATAAATAGTTTGCGGGCTATCAGTCAGCGGGAAATAAGCGTCAATTCCAATCACATCAATATTCGCGCTCGCCCATAGTGGGTCTAGGTTATACCAGCCGCCAGCGGCGTGGTGATACTCGCTCCAATCCGCGGCGTAGGTTACTTTAACCCCCGCGCCAAGCGTGGATTTCACGCTGGCGGCAAGCGAAACCAGCTCATTCACCGCTGGGTAATTGCCCGCCGTATCGGTCAGTTTCGTTAGCCCCACCAACTCCGAACCAATGGCAAATGCGTCCACCTTGCCCGCAAGCAAGCTGGCATAATGGTTGATAAAAGCATTATAGCCGCTGGTTTTGGTAAAGAAATTATGCACATTCGCAGGAGAACCCGTAAGCTCACCGCGCCATGGCTTGCCAGCCACATCCATAAACATCAGCGGGTAAAACATTATGCTATAGCCACGCGCTCGCAGCTCGGCAACATAGCGAACGATGCTCGCGTCATCTGGCGTTCCGCCGAATTGCGGTGCGCCGTCCACCTGCATTATCAGCCGCGCCGAACTGCGCGTATAGCCCGCCACGCTCCAGATATTCGGCGTAGTCGTCGCCCCCACCTGATATTCAACAGCGGGCGTGACATTGCAACTGGCAATATCCATGCTATCGCCAAACCACGCCACCACCAGCGAAACCCAGCCAACATTCGAGCAGGTATCTTTGAGTTGATCCAGCGACAGCAGCGCGTTCGCCTTGCCCGCCGCGTTGTGCATATTAAGGCGTTCCTGCACGCCCTGCTGCACAAAATCCGCGCCCACCTGCGCTCCGTTCACCTTATAATCCACCTGTGTATCATAAGCGAATTCGCCGCCTGCGGGAATCATGGTAACGCCAGTTATCATCTCCTCCAGCGTTTGTCCTGCGTAGTCGGCGTAGAGCGTTTTTTTCTTCACCTCAAAGGAAAAATTGGGGATGCGATTACCAAAATCCGCCAGCGGGAAATCCTCAAAAACTACATACGCCAACCCGCGGTAAGCTGGCGTTTTGCTCGCGCCCTCAATTGCAGAAATCAGGCTATCGGGGCTTTGCGTTTCGCTGCCCTTATAAATGCGAATATTATACTGCGAAATATCCAGCTGTTTAGCATCCGCCCAGATGCGCGAAATCTCGCTCACCTCGCCCTCGCAAACAGCAACCGCCAGTGTCACCGAATAGCTATAGCTGCTGCTGGTTTGGCTCACGCGCCCGCCGCCGCCCTTGCCGCCGCCGCCCGCGCTGCTGGTCGTCGTCGTAATCGTTTCTTTGATATTTTGCGACCAGATGATATTCCTGCCGATACGAACCGTGCCATAAATAATCGGGATCATCTTGCCATAAGCCGAGCTTTGCACCGCCAGATCCGACAGCCGCGAGCCATGCACGCTGGCAAGCCTGCCGCCTTTTTTGAGCGACGAATCAATAAACCCGCCCGCGATGCGCCCCAGCGTCGCGCCCAGTTTCGCGCCAAACGGCAAACCAGTCGCCGCGCCCGCAGCCGAACCCGCCGCACTTAAAATAATAGAAGCCATTTTGAAAGTTCCTAGTTACTAGTTGTTAGTGATTAGTGTTTTTGCGTCATTGCGAACGCAGTGAAGCAATCCAGTTTATTGCTTGATGAATTTCATATTCTGTGCCTACCTACCTTTATATTTTGTGAAAGGTAAGATTATGAGCAAAGAAAAGATTAGAAAATCAAGAAATGGCTCAGTTACTCTAAAGCTTGATTTAGAAGAAAATGATAAAACAATTGAAATGTTTTCTCGTTCAAGTGGTCTATTCTGCGTTAGCAAACAAAAAATATTGCGCTATCGCAGCCCTGACGACCTTGATCCATCATTAGAACATGATTCTGTTCCGTGGGAGCAAAGTATTATTTTACCACTAGGTTCAACAAACTATATAGTAGCACGCACAATACTTCAGACATCCCGTTTAATATCTATATTTTTTTCTGAAACATCTGAGAAATATAAACAGCTTTCTGATATTAGCTGGTCAGTTATGAATTCTTTGGTATCTCTTCAATTCATTAAGAATAGACTGGAAACACAAATTAATGAAATAGTTGAAAAAATTTCAAATAATCTGGATGTTTATACTCAAGGTAATAATCCTAAACCATTACCTGCAGTATCTTATTATGATATAGAATTTAGATCTTTCGTTAATGAGGTGCGCCGATGTTTAAACGCCACATCTGAACTTTTTCCAATTTTAACAAAATTGGAATTCGGCATGAAACATAAGTCATACAAAGAAAATTTTGGAAAAGGCAATTTTCAAAAAGCTCATCAATGGGCAAGTGAAGAATTTGGGAGAAACAGCATATTAGCAAAAATGTTAGAGAACGACCTCAGATGGATAAATACATGGATAGATATTCGCAATGCTATAGAACACCCAAAACATAATGATTATTTGGAAACTGTAAACTTTTCCTTAGAGGCAGATAGAAAAATTAGGTTGCCAACTTGGAGATTTATCAACTCAAAATACGATATGGCACGACCACAAAACTTATTAGATGTATTTGAGATATGTATAAATAACCTATTAAAATTTTACGAAGATCTGCAACTAACACTCTTAGATGGTCATTTGCCACCAATAATCAAGATTGCATTTGAAACAATCCCCGAAGAACAAAGGAATCCAGAAATGCCTTTTAGATATAAATTTTCTACATTTATTTCAAGATAAACTGGCGGAGAGGAGAGGATTCGAACCTCCGATACCCTTGCGAGTATAACGGTTTTCGAGACCGCAGCATTCGACCACTCTGCCACCTCTCCGCATGAAAATCACGCTCTTTATAGACAATTG
>SXRF01000073.1 GCA_005792635.1 Rickettsiales bacterium | reverse complement strand
TCTACCACCTTATTCTCCAGATTATAACCCCATAGAACAAGATTTCGCTAACATCAAAAAAAGGCGCATCTTTGCACCACAAAATACCACGCTAGAACAAATCATCAAAATGTATAATTGTTAAATAAAGTCACTATAAATGCCATGGATGGAAATACCACTGTTAGAATTGATGCTATCTATAGGGCAAATAGCGCCGCCGCTAAAGCTGCTGTCCTGTTTTCTAAATGTTTAGACGCTGGCGGAGTAGAAAATTTTGAGAGTGGATTGCTGCCTAAACTTAATCAACCTACTGATTCTATAAGAACAAACTCACCGAGATAGCACCCCCATCGCCCTGTCCACTGCCTCGGATAGGGCGATTAGCCCAGTTGGTGGCAAGTCGCCCTTCACCACCGTAATTTTCGCCGCTTCGTTCGCAGGGAAGGTCACTAGAGACACCTCCCACAAATCCACTTTTGAAATTATCCGCACTCCCGTTCTTTCGTGAATGCGATATTTGATTGGCGAATAGCCGATGGAAAGCCCGCTGATTGCTCCTTCTTTGAGGAGAGAATAAGCCTCCTGCGCCCGCGCCACAGTTAGCAACAGCTTCCCCTCTACAAACAGCCCGCGCCCGTCCTCAAACATCTGCGTAAAAACGCCGATTGGCTCAGACTGTTGGTGCTGCCAGAGCATTTTAATTTCTGACACCCGCCCTTTCAGCGTCTGCGCAAATGCACCGCGAATGATGACATCCTTCTGGCTGTCCACCACATCAAAAACGCTGGCATAACCAGCGAATTTTCCCTTTGCGTCCAGCGACTTCAGCTCCAAATTAAAAGCCAGCCGCGACCGCTTGCGGAAATCCGCATTTATTTTAGTTTCGTAATACATGATTTTTTTCCTTTTTTTTCATCCTGTTGGCGGCAACCCTGTGGGACGCGAAGCGTCAGCGCAGGGCACAGCACAGGATAGAAGCTACTTCTGCGCCGCCACGCGGAACTCGACGCGCACTTCGTTTTTAAGCGCGTCGTCCTTGGCGAAACTACCCTGCCCTATGCCGAAATCATTGCGGCGTAAAGTGACATAGCCCTTGGCGATAGCATTATCAGCATCGGCAAATTGCAGGCTAAAATTAATATTAACAGGGACAGTTTTATCGCGGATTTTGAGCGTTCCCTCGCCGTAATAATTTTCCGAACTCGGCATCCGCGTGATTTTCGTGCTGGTGAACACCGCTTTCGGGAAAACATCCGCCGAAAACCAGTCTTTACCCAGCAAAGTTTCCGCCAATTTATCCGCGTTTGCGGCAATGCTTTTAATATCCACTACCACGCTGATTTTGCTGTCTTCGGGCTTTTCGTGGTCAAATTTTATATCCGCCAAGAAATCCTTAAACTGACCTTCAACGGGCGCGTTGTTATTATTCGCAAAAAATTTCAGCGAGCTTTTTTCTTTTATCATTTTATAATTATCCGCCGCCGCAAAAGCAGGCGCAGACAACAAACTAACAACCAGTGCTAATATCAGAGATTTGAACATCGGATTTTTTCCCAAAGTTTGGCAACATTCTGGTGAGTATATTATCGCGGTAATAAAAATGATGCAAGAGGGCAGCGAGAACATGCAAAGCCAGCAAACCCATCAGCGCGTTAGCAAACAGCTCATGCAATTCTTTAACATCGTGCGAAAAATCTTTATTCACCGCCACCAAATCAGGCAGCACAAACAAGCCAAAAAACGATACGGGATAGCCCGCCGCCGATGACACAATCCACCCCGAAATCGGCATTGCAAACATCAGCGCGTATAGCCCAAAATGCCCAAGCTTTGCCGCGAGTTTAGAAGCCGCGCTCATGCTGGCGGGAAGCGATGGGCTAATGTCCAAAACCTTCCACCCAAGGCGCAAAACCGCGAGCATCAACACCAAAATGCCGAATTCTTTATGCAGCCCAATAAGCTTTAGGAAATCAGGGGTGTTCTCGTAATCTTCAAGCAACAAACCAACAATCAAAACGCTGATGATAAGCAATGCCATCAGCCAGTGAAACCCCTTCGCCACCACACCATAAGAATTCAGCGTATTTCTGATGCACATAAGCCAACCCTTTGCAGTTAAACACACAAATGTTTTTACCCGTAAAACCATAAGCACGCAATGATTTTTATTGCTAATAATGGAAACGACAAGACAGTATAATCACCGTTTCGCCATCCACACGATAAACCAACCGATGCTCGCGATCAATCCTACGCGACCAACATCCAGAAAGCTCGTGTTTTAGTGGCTCTGGCTTTCCAGTTCCGTAATATGGACTACATTTGATTTCTTCAAATAATTTGACAATTTTTGACGCAATTTTTGGATTGGCGTCTTGCCAATAAGCAAGTTGCAATTTTGCCTTGCTACTTAATTCCAAATTCTTTGCGTATTTCATCTACTGAAGAATATTTTGCGCGTTTATGAGCTGGCTCGTTTAATGCCTCAAGTAAAACCTCTTTATTCGCCTCCGTAGAAAGCAAATAATCCGTTTCATCCATGGAATTATAATCATCTTCAGATATTATAACAACACGCTGACCGCTGCGGCGTTTAACCACCAGCGGCAGACTGTCGTCACACACTTTGTCCAAATATCCCGCCAAATGAGCGCGAAATTCACTATAAGAAACAGTTTCAGGAATCGCCATATTTTTACCAATCATTAAGTTGTACAGGTTAATTGTACAGGTTTTTATAGAAAAATCAATAAAAAACAGCAAATGAGCAGGGCTTTATTACATCCCTTTTACTTCACGACCATTACCCATATCCGCTCTATTCAACAACCTTAACCCATACCTCTTAATCCCATTAATACCAGTTTCTATACTGCCTAGTAGTACTCTATTTTTTCCCATTACCAAAGGTTCAGCAGGAAGACTTACTTCAAAACATTCTTTCGTTTGCGAAGCAAAATCATCCCAATCCAAGGTTTTTCCATGCTCAGTCGCAATGGTTGTTAATTCTTGTATGAAAAAATTAGCGCATTCATGGAGAGCGATCTTATCTGTTCTATTATATGACATTTCATCACGACAATGCAAATATGCTTCTAAAAAAGCATTTTGCACCCTTGCAAATCCATCCGTGTCGCTAATAAAAGCAGCCATTGTGTGTTCGCTTTTGTAAGGCAGCCTTTCATCCATTTCTCCAGATATACAGCCAGTAACAAGCTTACCACCAAACTGTAGTTGCAATGCCCTAACCAAGTTATTGTCCGATTGCGGAAATTTTTGAATTAAGCCTCTAAAAAAATCCAACTGTGTAATTTGAGAAACATCTGTTACTTCAACCATAAAACCTCCATTAAGCTTGTTGTTCATTTTCTATTACCACAGAAAACGCCACATAATCATGAAGATTTTATGACAATTTGGTTAATTTTATGCACTAATTAGTTGATAAACCAACTCCCTGCGAAGCCCCATAACCCACCGCTGCCCTCTTTTCATCATCGGTGAGGAAGCTGGCTTTTTCCACCCTATCCCAGATTGCTTGGTTGCGGGTGGCGAGGGCGGAGATTGCGTCAATATCGGGGACGATTTCAAAATTCCCGCCAAACATCGGAAGTAACCACCCACCCAGCGCGTCCGCCGTTCGTTGCACCAGCGGAACAATAGTTTGTTCCCAGAGCGAAAGCCGCGCTTCGGCTAGGTTGGAATAGGTATTATCGCCCTTAATCCCCAGCAATTGCGGCGGTACGCCAAACGCCAGCGCGATGTCGCGGGCGGAGGAGTTTTTCGCCTCCACAAAATCCATATCCTTGGGTGAAATGCTCATTTCTTTCCATTCCAGCCCGCCTTCAAGCAACAGCGGTCTGCCCGCATTTGCCGCCCCTGAAAACTGCTCATCAATCTGGTTTTTAAGGCGGTTATATTGCTCGCCCGATAGCGAACCACCGCCCATCGCCTCTGCCCGCACCACCAGCGCACCGCTTGGTCTTGCGCCATTTTGCAAGAGTGCCTGATTCCACGCGCCTGATTGATTATGTTGGTCAATGCTATAGGCGGCCGCTTCCACGGGCGACAAGCCATACCAATCATTCAGCGGATGAAAGCTGCGCAGGTGTAGGATTTGCGAGCGACCAGTGATTTTATCAACGGGAAAACTGCGCGTATTTTCGCCGACCATATAGCGATAACCTTCAGGCAGCGCACCACTGCCCGCCACCACCGCCACACGGTCAGGGCGCAGCAGGTGCAGCTCTTTCGGAGCTTCACCTTTCACACCAACCGCCTGCACAAAGGCATTGCCGCTAATTTGATAATAATGATAAACGGCTTGGAAAAACTCCCCCGCACCTTGCATAGGATTTGGGCGTTTTAGCAGCTCAAGTGCCGCATGTTTTTTAACCTCGCGGCGTTCACCTTTTGCATTCGTTGCATATAGTTTCAGCTTCACCGAAGCCGCCGCCGTTGCCACTAAATCAATAGCGCGGTGAGCTATGACATTCTGCGCGTAAGCTTCTCGTGCGAACTGCGCGTAATTCCTGTCCATCCACACCGCCTGCCCCGCCATAACCATGTATGAGCGCATCCCATAACCAGTTTTTACCTCTGAAATTTTATCAGATTTTTTTGCAAACAAACGATTTAATAGACTTGTCATACTTCTCCCTTTTTTTGTCATCCTGCGGACTGCGAAAGCAGTAGCGCAGGATCTCCCCACTATTGAACAAGATCCTGTGCTAACGCTACCGCGTTACACAGGATGACTAACTCACAAATTATGCAGCGTATATTTAAGAAGCTATGGCTAGTTGAAATGGTCAGGAAGTGACAAAAATCATTTTTCTTGATTTTTTTTTCATTCCACTATTCACTACCCACCATTCACCAGTCACCAACGAGGAATATATGACCACCACCCGCCCAAAAACCCGCAGCGAATCTGATAGCTTTGGCAATATTGAAGTTGACGCTAGTCGCTACTGGGGCGCACAGACGCAGCGCAGCCTGCAGAATTTCAAAATCGGTGGCGAAACCATGCCCGAGCCGCTGATTCACGCTTTTGGCATTTTGAAACTTGCCGCCGCAAGGGTGAATATGAAGCTTGGTGTTTTGGATAAAACCATCGGCGAAAAAATTGCGGATGCCGCGCAGGAAGTAATTGACGGCAAAATGGCGGGGCATTTCCCGCTAGTAGTGTGGCAAACGGGCAGCGGCACGCAGACTAATATGAATGTCAATGAGGTGATTTCCAACCGCGCAATTGAGCTGGCGGGCGGCGTGATGGGCAGCAAAAAACCTGTGCATCCCAATGATCATGTTAATATGGGGCAATCAAGCAACGATTCCTTCCCAACCGCAATGCACATCGCGGCGGTGGTGGAAGTGGTGGAAAGATTGCGCCCTGCTCTCACCCATTTGCATAAAGCACTAGACGCCAAAGCCAAAGAATTTGCCGATATTATCAAAATCGGTCGCACTCATTTGATGGACGCAACACCGCTAACGCTCGGGCAGGAATTTTCTGGATATGCCGCGCAGGTGGAATATTTGCTGAAAGTTATTGACATAGGCGCCGCCGTGCGCCCCGTTTTGCAGCTAGCACAAGGCGGAACAGCGGTTGGCACTGGTCTTAACGCAAAAAAAGGCTTTGCTGAAGCTTTCGCGGCGGAAGTGGCGAGCATAACAGGTTTGCCGTTCGTAACCGCCGAAAATAAATTTTACGCGCTGGCAACGCATGACCCACTGGTGACGCTTTCTGGCTTGCTAAACACCGCCGCCGTGGCTTTGATGAAAATCGCAAACGACATCCGCCTGCTGGGCAGCGGGCCACGCTGTGGGCTTGGTGAGCTTTCGCTGCCTGAAAATGAACCGGGTAGCTCCATCATGCCGGGGAAAGTCAACCCCACCCAGAGCGAGGCGATGACCATGGTCTGCGCTCAGATTATGGGTAATAATATCGCGGTTTCCATCGGCGCGAGCAACGGACATTTTGAGCTTAATGTGTTTAAGCCTGTGATTATTTATAATGTTCTGCAATCTATCCGCTTGATTGCCGATGCTGCCGTTAGCTTCACTGACAACTGCGTGGTGGGCATTGAAGCCAACCGCGAGCGCATCACCAAGCTGATGAACGAGTCCCTAATGCTAGTGACTTCGCTAAATCCACATATCGGCTATGACAATGCCGCTAAAATCGCCAAAAAAGCCCATAAAGAAGGCACAAGCCTGAAAGAGGCGGGCATCGCGCTTGGCTTGCTCACCAGCGAACAATTTGACGAATGGGTACGCCCAGAAACCATGCTCGCACCATCATGATTTTTGATAGTGTAGATATTTTTCCACTCCCAGAGCATATTTCATCATGCTATAGTAATTTAGTTTAATAAGTGGCAGTTTTCGTCATTGCGAGCCGACTTGTCCGCC
>SXRF01000072.1 GCA_005792635.1 Rickettsiales bacterium | reverse complement strand
TCTACCACCTTATTCTCCAGATTATAACCCCATAGAACAAGATTTCGCTAACATCAAAAAAAGGCGCATCTTTGCACCACAAAATACCACGCTAGAACAAATCATCAAAATGTATAATTGTTAAATAAAGTCACTATAAATTGTTATGAATATCATAGATATAGGTATACAATTAAACGTTTCAAGGTTGTATATTAAGAAAACTTTTTCAAGTCATTTTTTATTTGTTTATCCCCCCACCCTAACCCTTCCCCGCAAGGGGGGAGGGGATAGTCGCTACTTTCCCAATACCTTTTCCAGTGCTTTTATAACTCTATCTTGCTCGGCGATGGTCATTTGCGGGAAGAGGGGTAGGCTGAAAATGCGTTCGCCAGCCGAAAGCGCGTGTGGAAAGTCACTTGGTTTGAAGCCGTAATTATCCGCGTAGAACGAGAAGCTGTGCGCCGCCTGCCAGTGCAGCCCTAGCCCGATATTTTCCGCTTTCATGGAGTTGATTAGCCCATCGCGGTCTAGTCCCGCCGCGTTCTGTTTGAGGCGAGGCGTGAATAAATGCCAAGCGTGTTTATGCGTGTAAGCTGGGGCTTGTGGCAGTTCTAGCTCGTCCCAACCGCCGAGGATTTCCATGTATCTCGCCGCCAGTTTCGTGCGGTTTTCAATGAAGCCATCCAGTGCGGGTAGTTGGTGGATGCCAAGCGCGGCTTGAATATCCATCATGTTATATTTATATCCTGCCGTCACCACATCATATTGCTGGCTGCCCGTTTTGCCAAAGCGGTTGAAGGCGTCGCGGTCAATGCCGTGGAAACGCAGTCGGGAAATCTCGCGGATGACATTTTCATCATCAGTTATAACTGCGCCGCCTTCGCCAGTGGTCATGTTTTTATTCGGGTGAAAACTCATGATGGCAATATCGCCGAAACTGCCGATTTTTTTGCCTTTATATTCAGTGCCAATCGCGTGCGCCGCGTCTTCAACCACGCGGAGGTTATATTTTTTCGCCAGCGCGTAGATTTCGTCCATATCGCAGGGCAGGCCAGCATAATGCACAGGCATGATTGCCTTGGTTTTTGGCGTGATGGCGGCTTCAATATTCGCCGCGTTGATGTTCAGCGTTTTCGGGTCAATATCCACAAGAACTGGCTTGCCACCAGCCAGAACAATGGTGTTGAGCGTGGCAACAAAGGTGAACGGCGTGGTGATTACTTCATCACCTTCTTTAAGCCCGATAGCCATAAGCGCGAGCTGAAGCCCAGCGGTCGCGGAAGCAAGGCACAGTGCGCGGCGGTCAGCGTGATATTCTGAAAGCATCGTCTCAAACTTTTGCACCCTTGCGCCTGTGGTTATCCAGCCAGAGCGCAGGGTCGCCACCACTTCGGCAATCGCTTCTTCCGATAGATTTATTTTCGCAAAAGGCAAAAATTCTTGGGTGGTCATGGCTATTGTCCTTTTATTAGCAATATCGTTTTTCCGTATCTGCCGAATTCCTTTAGCTCGCAGTTTTTATGAGGTTTGATGGTGGAAAAATCCTCTTCATTGATAAATACAAAAACTTTGTTTTTTGCATAGGCGCAATGAATCCAGAAATTTTCTATACTAATCAATAAATCTGTTGCCTCTAGCTGATGTTGCCTGCCAAATCCAAGCTCTCCCGTCCAGCCAGCAACTATTATATTGCGGTTTAGATATACTGGCAAATCCTGCCAATAGCTGTTATAGGCGACGACTAAATCATCAGCCGTTAGTTCTGGTTTTATTTGTTCTGTTAGCGGTTTTATCGTCCGTTTGTCAAAATATGGCGCGATGAAATTAGCGGAAATGCAAATCACCGCCATAACTGCCATGGTTGTAATTATAAGTCGCTTGCGGGTTTCCCATAGTTCATCTAGCCGCTTGCCAATCAGCACAAAAAGCGGCGGAAAAATTGGAAATATATAAGGCACAAGTTTAGAGTGCGAGCTGGAAAAGAAGAGGAGGGGTAGGAGAATCCAGAGTAGAAGAAAGTGGTAAGTGGTAAGTGGTAAGTGGTAAAATTCTTTTTTTCTTATCACTTGCAACTTACCACTTACCACTAATAGCCAAGGCATCGCTCCCGCCAGCGTAACCGCAATGAAAAACCACCACGGCGCGGTGCGCTTATGTTCATTGGTGAGGTAGCGGGTGAAATGCTCGTGAATAAAGTAAAAATCAAAAAATTCTGGGTGTGTGCGCTGCATTAAAATATGCCACGGCGCGGCGATGGCGAGGAACAGCAAAAGCCCTGTGAACAGCCGTGCTTCTAGTAATATTTTCCAGTTTTTTGTGATGGCTATCCACGCGCCGATAACCAGCGCGGGAATCACAATGCCAATAAGCCCCTTGGTCATCACGGCAAGGGCGGCGGCGGCGTACATATAATAATAGTATTTTTTCTTGCCTGTTTTTTGCGCGAACAGGAAGCTAGCGATGGTGCAGGTTAGAAACAGGGTGACGGGCGCGTCCAGCATGGCAACCTTGCTAAGCCCGTAGCCTAAAACCGAGGTGGCGAGGGCGGCAGCGGCGAGCAAACCTGCCCTGCGGCTATATAGCAAGCGAGTGGTGGCGAAGGTCACTGTGCAGGTTAGGGCGACGACAATTGCGGTGGCAATGCGTCCCCAAAATTCACTATCTCCTATGCCAAGGAATATCGCTTGCATCCAATAAAATAGCGGTGGTTTTTCAAAATACTGCACACCGTTGATATGTGGTGTCAGCCAGTCACCAGTGGCGATAATCTGGCGAGGAATTTCAATATATCTTGCCTCACTAGGCGTTATATATGGTCTTGCACCCAGCCCAATGCAAAAAAACGCAAGTATGACAAAAAATACCAGCCATAAGTCACGCTTGTAGTTATTGTCGGCGGATATATTTTGTAAAATTTTCATGAAAAGCATTACATAAAACTCTGTGGGTCTATGTCAATCTTTATGCGTGTACCACTTGGTGGTTTTACGCTTCCTACCCAGTTTTTCATTAAATCTGGCAGGTTGGTGTTGCGGCTGGCTTTTACCAACAAGCGGTAACGGAATTTGCCGCGCAGCATGAAAAGTGGGGCAGGGGCAGGGCCGTAAAGGTGGAGTGTTGAGTGTTGAGTGTTGAGTGTGGAAGCAAGAAGATTAGCGGTTTTTACCACATCGTCCTCCTTCTCACCTTCTACAATAATTGCGGCGAGGCGCGAGAATGGCGGCATTGCTGCGTTTTCACGGGCGGTGATTTCGGCGGCAAGAAATGCTTCGCGGTCGCCAGAAACTAGGGCTTTGATAACGGGATGATCGGGCAAGAAACTTTGCAAAAACACGCTGCCGCGCACAGTTTCACGCCCTGCGCGTCCTGAAAGCTGGTGGAGCAGTTGATAGGTTCGCTCGCTCGCACGCAAATCGCCGCCTGCCAGCCCTAAATCCGCATCCACCACGCCAACTACCGCCAAATCCGCGAAGTGATGCCCTTTGGCAATCATTTGTGTGCCGATTAGAATATCAACCTGTTTATCGGTCATCGCTTGAATAGTTTCTGACATATCGGCATAGCTGCCCATGCTGTCGCTCGCCATCACCGCAACTCGCGCTTCGGGCAAAAAGTTTTTTACCTCCTCTAGCAACCTCTCCACACCTGGCCCGCAAGGATGCAGAGTATCCTCAGCCGCGCAGGCTGGGCAGTCTTTCGGGACTGGGATATTATACCCGCAATGGTGGCATTCTAAGCGCGGTTTGCTACGATGTGTCACCAGCCAAGCCGAGCAATCAGGACACTGAAAACGATGCCCGCATTTGCGGCAAAGCATTAGCGGCGCATAGCCGCGACGATTGAGGAATAGCATCGCCTGATGCCCAGCCGCTACCGCATTTGCCAGTTTTTCGCGTAAAACCCCAGAGATAAACTCCTGCGCGGTGAGTTTTTCGCGGCGCATGTCAATGAGCGTTATGTCAGGCATCACCGCTTCGGCGTGGCGGATAGGCAGTGATATTTCGTTATATTTCCCTTGGCGGGCGTTGTGATAGCTCTCCAGTGACGGCGTTGCTGAAACCAGAACTATCGGGAATTTTTCAAACCTCGCCCGCGCCACCGCCATATCGCGGGCGTGATAGGAAACGCCGTCTTCCTGTTTGAAAGATGCGTCATGCTCTTCGTCCACCACAATTAAAGATAGGTTTTTATAAGGCAGGAAAAGTGCCGACCGCGCACCAACCACAACCCTTGCCTCACCACGAGATATTGCTTGCCAGCTGGCGCGTTTTTTGGCGGGCGTAACGCCAGAATGCCAAACCACAGGCGCAAAGCCAAAGCGTTTTTCAAAGCGTTCCAACCACTGCACAGACAAGCCGATTTCGGGGAGCAAAATCAATATTTGCTGAGTGTGGAGTGTGGAGTGTGGAGTGTGAAGGACTCTAGCAATAGCGTCAAAATACACCTCCGTCTTGCCTGAACCAGTTACGCCATCAAGCAGCGTCACCGAAAAGCCTTCTCCAAGTTTTGCGGCTATAGTATCGGCGGCGGTTTGCTGAATTTCCGAAAGTGGGGCGAGGTTGATTTTGGAAACATCAATGCTGGTTTCAAGATGGACGCGCCCTTTTTTCTCAATCTCATCCACAGGCAGAACCATTTTGAGCATCGCGCCCTTTGCCGCGCAGTTATACCACGCCGCCCACTCAATAAATTTGCGGAAATTTTCGCTAAGGGCTGGGAATTCACCATGATTTTTGATGATATTTTTGATCTTGCCAGCGGGAATCTCCGCCTTGCCAACGCCCCACACCACGCCCAATAATTCCTGTTTGCCGAACGGCACAGAAACTACATCACCAACACTAACACTCACACCATCTGGCGCAAGGTAATCAAACGCTTGGTCAAAAACGGTGGGCAGCAGAATTTCATACTGGGCGGGGTTCATAAGCAGTAATTAGTTGCTGTGCCGCTTCGGTTGGGGATTTTTTTCCAGCTTCAACGGCGGTTTGCGCGGTGACTATTTGTTCTGCGATTGCTGGGCTATTCACAAAGCGCGAAATCAGCGTTTCCTTGATTTCTTTCCACATCCACGAAACCGCCTGATGGGCGCGTTTTTTATCTAACTCACCAGAAACTCGCATCACGCTTGCGAATTCCTGCACCGCTTGCCAGATTTCGCCGATGCCAGAATTATTCAGCGCCGAGCAGGTTTTAACAGTTGGTTGCCAATGCGGAGAATGTGCGTGTAACATCCGCAGCGCGGCTTTATAGTCGCCCTCAACGCGCCGCGCCTGTGCCACTAAATCGCCGTCTGCCTTGTTCACCACGATTAAATCCGCCAGCTCTACAATACCTTTTTTTATGCCCTGCAATTCGTCACCACTGGCGGGAAGGAGGAGGAGCATAAACATATCCACCATATCCGCCACCTCGGTTTCGCTCTGCCCAACGCCCACAGTTTCCACAATTATCACATCATAACCCGCCGCTTCGCAAAGCAACATCGCCTCCCGTGTGCGCCGCGCTACACCGCCCAGCGAGCCAGAGGTTGGCGATGGGCGGATGAAGGCATTTTCATTTTGTGCGAGGTTTGCCATGCGGGTTTTATCACCGAGGATAGAGCCGCCCGTCACGCTGCTGGATGGGTCAATGGCAAGCACCGCCACGCGATGCCCCTGCGCGATTACATGCAG
The DNA here is from genome assembly GCA_005792635.1 of Rickettsiales bacterium. GTDB lineage: Bacteria > Pseudomonadota > Alphaproteobacteria > Rickettsiales > SXRF01 > SXRF01. Next base: position 2,662 of record SXRF01000072.1, on the reverse strand, counting down.
CCCAAATGCCTCAATAAATGTTGATTTTCCAACTCCGGGAACGCCCGTTATGCCGATGCGGATGGATTTTCCCGTTTGCGGCAGGATTTTGGTGATTAATTCCTGCGCCTCTTTTTGGTGGTCGGGGCGAGTGGATTCCACCAAGGTGATGGCGCGGGCGAGTTTTGCCCTATCTATATCACTCGGCATTTACCGCTGCCTTTAACTTTGCAGGGTCGGTTTGATACATTTCGGCAACTTTAATTGTCACCTCATCAGGCGGGGATTTGCCTTCGCCCGACACAATAATCTCGCCATAAGGCGCGAATTCGTGAAGGTTCAGCGAGCCATCTTTTTGCGCCGCAATGAAAGCTTGATACTGGCTAGGGCGCACAGCGACAAACACCCAAAACGGTTCGCCGCTGGTAAGCAACCCATACACCAAAATTATGGTGCGGGTTAGTTCGTTGGTGTTTTCGGTTTGTTCAGTCATTTTTTACGCTTCAATTATTTCTTTACACCAAAGGTGCATTTTTTCTACAATTTCTCTTACTTCTTCACGAGTAGCATCAATTTCTGGTGGTAGATCATAACGAGTTTTTACAGCAAACGGATTTAGTTTTTTTAATTTATCTGCACTAAAAGGAAGTCCATCATTTACTAAACTAGCCAATTCTGCAACCTCAAATAAAATATCCCACTCTTTTCTAGTGCTTGTCTTCATATAGCACCTTTCCTTCAGCATTTGCCCAATGTATCGGGCTGGAATACCAATTTTTGCGATGTTCAAAAGTTTGTTCATCATAAACCAAAACATCAACACCCATTCCCATAAATCCTACCGCATCTTGACCTATTATCATAGATTGCAACTCATTTTTTACAGTTGTAGGCTCTATAACCATCAAATCCAAGTCAGAATCCTCAGTTGCATCACCACGCGCATAAGAGCCAAAAAGGATAATTTTTTTTGGTTTTAGTGCAATGGCGATGCGGTTTGCCGCTTCTTGGATTTGTTGGTCAGTTAGCATCCTACAAAACACCTCTTGCAATGGCATCTTTGAGAACGGCTTCCACCCGCGCATTATAGCCGCGCCCTGCCGATTTTATTTTGTTCCAAATTTCAGCAGAAAGGCGCAAAGTACCATTGATTTTTGGTGATTTTGATTTAGGGCGACCCATTTTTCGTAAGGGGGCAACGGCTTCCTCGCCAATAAGCTCGGCAAGCCCATCCAGACCATATTTCGCAGTAGCAAACCACTTGGCATCCGCTTCAGGAAAATCATCATCGTCTAGCAGAACTTTAGTTCCATCCTCATATTCAATATATTCTTGTTTTTTCTTCATATTCTTTCCTCTCCCGACCATTAGCTTTTCTAAAACTTATTGGGCGAACGCTGCCATCCCTAGCTGTCCATACCAAAACATATAAACGCTCGTTCAGAAAGCCATAGCTAACAATTCTTTTTTCGCCATATTCTTTGCTAGAATCCTTTTTGCTTATTACACTGTCCCAGTTCAGATCCGAAACAGCAGAAAACTCTATTCCATGTTTGGAATAGTTAGTCTGGTTCTTCTTCTCGTCATATTCAATCTTCATCCATAAAACTCCATTGTATTATATAACAAAGTCTTGAATATGTCTAATGGTTTTTGCTGTAGCGGAAAGTGGTTTATGCCTTCAGCAAATTCTTAATTGTATAATGCAAAATCCCGCCGTTTTTGTAATATGCCAGCTCGTCTAGCGTATCAATTCGGCAAAGCAGAGGCGCGGATTGTTTTGTGCCGTCTTTGCGAGTGATTTCTAGGGTTACGGTCATGCGCGGTTTGATGCCATCTTTTAGACCAGTGATGGAAATGGTTTCATCACCTTTTAAGCCCAAAGTCTGACGGGTTGTGCCTTCCATAAAAGTAAGCGGCAGAATGCCCATCCCCACCAAGTTGCTGCGGTGAATCCGTTCAAAACTTTCCGAAATTACCGCCTCAATGCCAAGCAGTTTTGTGCCTTTTGCTGCCCAGTCGCGAGATGAACCTGTGCCGTATTCCTTACCCGCAAAAACCACTAGTGGAATGCCGTCCGCTTTATATTTCATGGCAGCATCATAGATTGACACTTTCTCATTATTATAAAGCGTATTTCCACCTTCTTCACCACCAAGCATTTCATTTTTAATACGGATATTGGCGAATGTGCCGCGCAGCATCACATCATGCCCACCGCGCCGTGCGCCATATGAATTATAATCAGCGGGTGCAACGCCATTTTCCGCACGATACTTGGCAGCTGGCGAATTTTTCGCGATATTGCCCGCGGGCGAGATATGGTCGGTGGTGATAGAATCGCCAAACAGAGCCAGAATCCGCGCACCAATAACATCGTGCGTTGCGTCGGTCGCGCCAGCTTTTAAGTCGGTAAAATATGGCGGGTTTTGGATATAGGTGCTTTTTGCGTTCCAGCTATAGGTTTTGCCCTTGCCCACAGGAATCGCCTGCCAAGCTGGCTCACCTGCGAATACATCGGCATATTTTTTGCGATACATTTCCGCGGTTACGCATTTCATAACGGTGTCGGCAACTTCTTTATTGCTCGGCCAGATGTCCTTCAAATACACAGGTTTGCCGTCGCTGCCTACGCCAATCGCGTCTTTAGAAATATCAATATTCATGCTGCCCGCCAGCGCAT
>SXRF01000071.1 GCA_005792635.1 Rickettsiales bacterium | reverse complement strand
CTCGCGGAAATTCTCAATAATTCCGTTATGCACCACTGCGACTTTTTCGGTACGATGCGGATGGGCGTTGGTTTCATTCGGTGCGCCATGCGTCGCCCAGCGGGTATGCCCGATGCCCACCACGCCGTCCAGCGGCGTTTTCGCCAGCTGTTTTTCCAAATTCGCAAGCTTCCCACCAGCGCGAACGCACTCAATTTTCCCCGCGTTAATCGTGGCAATCCCCGCCGAATCATAGCCGCGATATTCAAGCTGTTTAAGCCCAGCAAGGATTAGCGGTGCTGCTGGCTGATTGCCAATTATTCCAATTATTCCACACATTTTGCTATTCTCTGATGTAATTATTTTTCCTGATTAATTGGATTTCTAAAAACTCGTCATTGCGAGGAGGCGTAGCCGACGCGGCAATCCAGAAAAAACAAAAAAGACTGGATTGCTTCGGCTTCGCCTCGCAATGACGCAAAACGATTTTTTAGAAGTGACCATAAACAAGTTATTATGAATAAACAAAAGAACAAGCGCAATTTGATTTTCTCACTAACTAGGTTCTTGTCAGCGCGAAAATTTTAGTCTAAAAACCACCATCCACCAACAACTAACCACCAACAACTACCATGGCACTTATCGTTCAAAAATTCGGCGGAACTTCGGTTGGTAATATCGAGCGCATCCGCAATGTCGCAAACAAGGTAAAAAAAGAGCTGGACGCTGGCAATCAGGTCGCGGTTGTGGTTTCCGCCATGTCGGGCGTTACCAATCAACTGGTTGGCTTCGTGAGTGAATTATCACCGCTTTCAACCGCGGCGGCATGGGCGGAATATGACCAAGTGGTTTCCAGCGGCGAACAGGTAACTAGCGGGTTGCTGGCTCTTGCCTTAAACGAAATGGGTATTCCTGCGCGGTCTTATTCTGGGTGGCAGATTCCGCTTAAAACCGATAAAGCCCACGGCAAAGCTCGGATTGCCAGCATCGACGCGGCGGCTATGCTCGCGGAAATTAAATCTGGAAAAGTGGCGGTAGTCGCGGGTTTTCAGGGCGTGGATGATGATGGTCGCGTATCAACCCTCGGGCGCGGCGGCTCGGACACTTCGGCGGTGGCTCTGGCGGCGGCACTAAAAGCCGATAGATGCGATATTTACACCGATGTGGACGGCGTCTATACCACCGACCCGCGCATCGTCGGCGAGGCGCGAAAGCTAGACAAAATCGCCTATGAGGAAATGCTGGAAATGGCGAGCCTCGGCGCAAAAGTGCTGCAAACGCGTTCGGTGGAAATGGCGATGAACCACGGCGTAATCGTGCAGGTTTTGAATAGTTTTAACGAAAATTCGGGAACATTACTGGTAAATGAAGAGGATATTATGGAGCAAAAACGCATAACAGGGATTGCCTATTCACGCGATGAAGCGCGGGTTTCGCTAACCGAAATCGCCAATATTCCGGGGATGTCGGCGGCGTTATTTTCGCCGCTCGCACAGGCTGGCATCAATGTTGATATGATCGTGCAGAATGTCACCGAAGGCGGCAAGGCAACTGACATAACCTTCACCGTTCCCAAGGCGGATTTGGAAAACGCGCTCGGCGTGGTGGAAAAAGCCCGCGATAAGCTGAAATTCAAGTCGCTACATGCCGATAAAAATGTGGCAAAAGTTTCCATCGTGGGCGTGGGAATGCGCAGCCACACGGGCATCGCGCAGACGATGTTTGAAACGCTTGCCGAAAAAAACATCAATATTTCAGTGATTTCCACCTCGGAAATTAAAATCAGTGTGCTAATCGCCGAGGAATATACCGAGCTGGCGGTTCGCGCTCTGCATGCGGCTTTTGAGTTGGAAAAGGCTTAAGGCATTATTTTTCATAGATAAATTCTTGTCATCCCGTGCTTGACACGGGATCTAGGAAGACAAATTCCGTCATTGGCTTTATCCCTAGATACCGACTTTCGTCGGTATGACGGCTTGCCCAAAATAATAGAGATACTAAGCCGCTAAAAACTCATCCGCCTGCGTTAGCAACTCATTGATAATGTCCTGCGCGGGTTCAATCTTCGTGACCATGCCCACGCTTTGTCCAGCCATAAGCGAGCCATTTTCAATGTCGCCATCAATCACCGCCCGCCGCAGCGCACCCGCCCAAAAATGCTCAATTTTAAGCTGTGCCTCTTTTTTATCCAGCTCGCCAGCGCGGAATTTCGCAATAGTCTCGTGCTGACAGCGGGTAAATTCATCACTTGCCTTATTCACCAATGCCCGCACAGGAATCACAGGAAAATCAGGGTCTAGCTGCACTGAAGGCATAGCATCACGAGCCTGCGCACGGACAAAAGTCTCCTTGAATTTTGGGTGAGCGATGGATTCCTCGGCGCAAACAAAGCGCGTGCCGAGCTGCACACCAGCCGCACCCATTTTAAGATAGCTAACGATTGCTTCGCCACGCCCAATCCCACCCGCCACAAACACGGGAACTTCGCGGATATTTGGCAAAATCTCCTGAGCAAGAACGGAAGTCGAAACAGGCCCAATATGCCCGCCCGCCTCTGCGCCCTCAATCACCAACGCATCCACACAAAGGCGAACCAATTTGCGCCCAATAATCGCCGACGGCGCAAAACCGATGACTTTCGCACCAAATTCTTTAATTGATTTTATGGTGTCACCACTAGGAATTCCACCCGCCAGAACGATATGCGTAACCTGATGCTTCTTACAAACCTCAACCAGCTCGGCAAGGCGCGGGTGCATGGTAATCAGGTTCACGCCAAACGGCTTATTAGTCAGCTTTTTAGTTTCCTCGATTTCCTTAGCCAGCAAATCTGGCGGCATAGCCCCGCAAGCCAAAACGCCAAAAGCCCCCGCATTGGAAAGAGCCGCCACCAAATTGCGCTCGGAAACCCAGCTCATCGCCCCGCCCATAATGGCATATTGCGAGCCAAGCAGCTGCGTACCACGCGCCCACAGATTAACAAGTTCAGAATTAGATTTTTGCGGCTGATTTGAGGTCATTTATTTTCACTTATTTATGATTTATCTAGATTTTCTATTGTTTCCGCATATAACTTGCAAGGTTTTTTTGTAAAAAATCTAAGGAACTGCACAGAAAGCTATTGCCATTGAATTCGCTTCTTGTTATACGCCTATCTCCATAAATATTTTACGCTGCTGTAGCTCAGTGGTAGAGCACGTCATTGGTAATGACGGGGTCGGGTGTTCGATTCACCTCAGCAGCACCATTTATGCCATTCGGCTTATTGTCCGCCTACAAATTCGCGGACATGATCCGCAATCACTCCGCTGTCAAAATTATTATGCTCAACATCCGCGAAAAACACCGCTTGCTTTGGCTCATTAGCGGCGGCGAGTAGCTGTTTTCCGTGTTCTATGGGAATAGTCGCGTCCAGTTCACCATGAAAAATAAGCACAGGTGATTTCACCAAAGATATTTTGTTTAAGGACTCAAAATGGTCGCGTAGCATCAGGCGCACAGGCAAAAACCAGTAAATTTCCGCGGCGCGGTTGGTAACTGAGGTATAGGGAGCTTGCAACACGAGAGCAGCGAATTTCTGCTCGCTCGCCATCTGCACAGCAACGCCAGAGCCGAGGGATTCGCCGTATAGAATAATTTTATCCAGCGGGATTTTTTGCGTTTCGGTCAGAAAATTAATCGCACTTCGTGCATCACTATATATCCCCTGCTCGCTTGGCTCACCATCGCTTTTGCCATAACCACGATAGCTTAAAGCCAGCACGCCGAACCCCTCGCCAGCCAGCGCGGAATATATGCCTGCGCGGTTGCCGATATGCGAGGCGTTGCCGTGGTAATAAATAATGGTTTTTTCGCCCGCTTTCGCAGGTTTATACCACATTTGCACAGAAATTCCGTCCGCAGTTTTGACAAAATATTCTGAAAAACCAACCAGCCCATATTGCTCTGCCGCGCCGATATGCTTGTCGGGATGGTATAAAAGTTTGCGCTGAAAAACCGTCATCACCACAACGAGAGTGGCGTATAATATAGCACATACGACTATAAAATTTATCATGTTTTTGGTCATAAATTTCAGGTTTTCATGTTTAATGCTAACATATTTAGAGCAGAAAATACAGTGCTTTGGCGAATTTCGGCGCGATTTCCTGTAAAATTATGCTTTTCTACCGTAACTTCGCTGGCAATGGCAAGTGCAATATAAACCAGCCCTACGGGCTTTTGCGCTGTGCCGCCGCTTGGCCCTGCGATGCCCGTAACCGCCACCGCCATGTCAACACCCGCCATTTCCCTTGCGCCAGAAGCCATAGCCGCCGCCACTTCCGCGCTGACCGCGCCATGCTGCGCGATTAACTCCTCTGGTACGCCCAGCATCTTGCTTTTAGACGCGTTGGAATAGGTGACAAATCCGCACTCAAAAACCGCTGACGCCCCCGCAATTTCTGTGAGTGCCGCCGCAATCAACCCACCAGTGCAGGACTCGGCGGTGGCGATTTTTACGCCTCGAGCAGTGCAGATTTCTATGACGGAGGCGGCTTGTTTAGAAATTTGCATTGTAAATCGCAATTCCCAAAAGAATTATATAAAATAATATGAATAGAGTTAGTGGATACAAAGCCGCCAGAACATCATCAAACATTACACCAAAACCACCTTTTATTTTGCGGTCGGCTAGTGAAATTGGGAATGGTTTTAAGATGTCAAAAAAACGAAATACAACTAATGAAATCATATATCCTTGCCAAGTAAATGCAGTAACTGGCATAGAAAGCAACAGCCACATGCCCACCACCTCATCCACCACGATTTCTTTTGGGTCATGTTTTTCTGGATAATATTTCAGATACTCATTTGACGCCCACCAGCCGATAAAAAACAGCGCGGCAGCCGCCAAAAACAACCCAAAATTTCCGAATAGAACTTGAATGGCAAATGCGAATGGAAGTGCGGCGAGCGAGCCGAAAGTGCCGCTGGCTTTTGGCGCAAGCCCAACGCCAAACCATGTGGCAATCCACCACCAGATTTTGTTTTTCATGTTAGGCACCTACTAAAAAAACATAAAGAAATTCCCTCTCCCTCTGGGAGAGGGTGAGGG
>SXRF01000070.1 GCA_005792635.1 Rickettsiales bacterium | reverse complement strand
TCTACCACCTTATTCTCCAGATTATAACCCCATAGAACAAGATTTCGCTAACATCAAAAAAAGGCGCATCTTTGCACCACAAAATACCACGCTAGAACAAATCATCAAAATGTATAATTGTTAAATAAAGTCACTATAATACAGCAACAAATACTTTCAAAGTGAAATATAACGCACTTCCAGGAGATATGGCGGCAAGCGAAGTAACCGCTGCTGGGTTCACAACAGCCGTTCCTCGTGCGGGAACTATTGGAGAAGGTGATGGCAATGGTATTTTTATTGGTATAGCTTCTGGTGGCGGAACATCTTATGCTTTCCAATGCGGTGAACCAACTTGGTTCTGGGTGGATTTATCAGCAAACACAAAACTGATAGATGGTAATTTTAATTCCGTAACAGCAACACCAACTGTAGGAGGGGCTAGCCAGTGTGCATTTGCTGGTATAACGGGCTATATTGCACTTTCCAAGGTTATGCCAATCGCAAAAATTGGGCAAGGTAACTATGTTACTGTTTTTTCTGTAAATGCAAATGAAAGGCTCTTTATATTGTCTAATATATCCTATTTTGGTGGTTCTGGAAATCCAATTAATAGCACAACATCTTTAGGTCTTAGCCCTAACCAAGCATATGCAATTGATAGCAAAATTGATGATGGCTTGCCACAATCAGGAAGGGTTACAGCTCGTTATACTAATTGGGTTGCTGGTATGACTAATAGGCTGGCTTGGGCATCAGGTGGTGGCGTTGAAGGTGCAAGCACTGGTGGTGCTGGGCATGCAGCAACAACCGCAGCCACTCCTGCCTCTGATACGACTTGCTATGACAATGGGAATGTTGTTGGCACACAAAAATACTCAGTGGGAACAAACGGTGGAAACGGCTTAAACTGTGCCTTGAGTTTTAAGTTTCAATAATCGCAAAATTATGCCCAGCGCGAACTTAGCCAACTTACAGGAGCGATTAAAGAAGAGCTTAGTGTCTAACGGCGACCACTAACCCAATTTTCCGTATCATTCCAATTCGCGTCGCGCATACAATCTTGATATAAGCCCCGCCGATCGCGCAGCAAATCATCTCGGTTGTTATACAGCCTAACATTTTCCTCGATAACTCGTTTCTTGCCCGTGCTATCAGTCTCGATATATCTACGAAGTTGCTGCGTATCGAACAGGCTGTCTGGGAAGTTTTGCTCTGACTTATCCGAGCAATAGCGACGGTCAAGTCGCCACTGATATTCATCCATTGCTTTTGCATATAAGCAGCGATTATAGCCAGATTCATCGGCTGTCGTTTTAAGCGGCAAGCACATAGGGTTAATCACTGCCCAATTGGGTGATGATGGGTCAACGCCCTTGGTTCGTAGCAAATCGCTAAGTGTGAGCCAGTCTTTGAAGAATTTTTGGTCAATTTCCTCAGCATTGGCAAAACCAGCAACGAACACCACAACCATAATGATAAATATCTTTTTCATGACTATATACCCTTCCCATTTCAAGCTGCGGCGTTGTTAAGCGTCGCATCGTGTACACAAAATCCACAAGTGGGATTTTGTTATTATGAAAACAAATCCCGCATGCGGATTTGTTAGCCTACACATCGTCTAGCTTGCCTAGCCGCATCTTAAACTGCTTTGGGTATAGTCTGCCCGATTTTTATGGGCTGTAAAGTTAAATTATTGTAATATAATTATTAACTAAAGTTAGGAGTGCTTTGTCATGCCAGCGAAGGCTGGCATCCATGCCTAACAACAAGCGTTACAGCCAGTTGCATGGCATAGATTCCGCCCTTCGGCGGAATGACGAAGACGAGGCAAGCTTCGGGGAATTAACCCTTAAGAGATTAAACAGCCACCATTTGTTCAAAATATCTCTGTTGGGCGCGGATTTCGCCGTCGCTAACCACAATATCTGAGATGATATAGCCACGGCGGGCAAGGTCGCTTCGTCGCCAGTCATTCGCCTGATAACCGATAATCAGGTTAAAGGCGAGTTGCAAAATAAACAGGCTCGACGCATCCAGCCACTCTTTGTCCTCCGCCGCGCCCAAAAGCGAAATAACAACGGCAACGCCAAGAGCCGCCACCCATAAACGATGATAAATCAGCCACAGAATGTTGAATAAAAATGCTCGCCAGCTAAACCCCTCGCGCACAAAAATAGCACTTTCCGCACCCTCAGTACCTTCCGCATCGGACGGTTTTATATGCACAGTATATATTTTCATCTTCGGCGCAAAAAACATTTTACAAGCTCCCGCCCAATGTTCCCTTGGTGGAAGGGATTTCATCCGCCTTGCGTGGGTCAATGGCAATGGCAACACGCAAAGCCCGCGCCAGTGCCTTATAGCAGGATTCAACGATATGATGATTATTCACGCCATACTCATTTTCTACATGCAGAGTTGCGCCAGCGGCAAAGGCGAAAGCTTGAAACCACTCGCGGAATAATTCCGTGTCCATATCACCGAGTTTTGGCTTTGAAAACTCCACCTTCCACACAAAATATGGTCGCCCAGAAAGGTCAATCGCTACCTTGGAAAGCGTCTCATCCATGGGAATAACCGCATTCCCATAGCGCGTTATGCCCTTGCGTTCGCCCAGAGCCTTCGCCACCGCCTCGCCAATAGCTATCCCTGTGTCCTCGGTCGTGTGGTGGCTATCAATATGCAAATCGCCCTTGGCGGTGAGCCTTATATCAATAAGGCTGTGGCGCGAAAGCTGTTCAAGCATGTGATCAAGAAAACCAATGCCAGTGGAAACTTCATATTTTCCAGTGCCATCCAGATTTATCTCAACGCTAACCTCAGTCTCTTTGGTTTTTCGTTCGTGTTTTACTATACGCATTTTTGTTCCAATCTTCAATAGTTCTAAGAATATTTAGCAATTAAAGCTTTTAGTTCAGCCGCGACTTGAACGCCGATTTCTCCTGCGCTGCCTTGCATCTGGTTACCAAGAATAATATATAAAACCTCAATATGATTTTGTATTACAACATGATGCCCGTTGTTTTTGGGCTGTAGTTTGTTGCGGGCAAAAAGATAGAGAGCATAAGCAATTTCGCTGGCTCGGCTATAACCAAAAGTTCCCGCTCGGGAATTTACGAGCAAAGCTACATCCGCTATGCTGGCGGTGATGTCCTCAGGGCAGTTATCACTTTTCATCTCTGCATTTAGTTGTTTTAGTTCATTAAGATTGTCTTTTATCCACTGTAGAGAATCATTGGTTATCGAATCAATTGCTGCTTGCGCATTGTTCAGCACGCTTGGCGTTATAAAATCTCCCAGCTTCATATTTTTCCCAAGTTTAAGCTTAAGCGAAAAATCAGGCAGCCAAAATTTTGGAACATCAATATCAGAGGCAAGCTCTGCCACTATATTCTTTGGCAGTGGTTTGGGCAATGGTTTTATTTCGCGTTTTTCTTCTATTTCATCGGCTGGTTTCATGTGTGCGCGGCGGTCTGGACCAACGAAACCTTTGGCAACCACAAAACCTCGCGGCTGTTCTATTATTCGCTCAAGGCGGCTATATATAGTGCGGGCGGAAAAAGGCTTTACCACATATTCGTTAATGCCGTAATCACGAGCCATGCGCACATCCGCCACTTCAGCCCGCCCCGTAAGCATTATAACAGGAATAGTACAATTTGGAGATTCTGGGCTGCGGCGAATATGTTTTAGCAGCTCCAGCCCATTTATATGCTGGGTGTTCCATTCGGTTATCAGAAAATCAAAAGGAGTGTTCCGTAGCAAATTTATTGCTTCTCTGCCGCTGCGACAAGAATGTAAATGCACAAATCCCATCTCTGAAAGCATATTTTTCAAAACGCCAGATAATTCAACATCGGCATCAACGATAAGTATGCGATAATTTTTAAGCGGACTAGACAGAGTAGCCATGGGTTCTTAAACTACTAAACAAATAATGGTTGCTAGTCTTCTAATATACTAACAAATAAACAAAAAACAAGTGTTATAGCTGAGTTTCTTTGTATGTATATTTGCTGACTAGGGATTTTAGTTCCGCCGCGACTGTCGCGCCAACTTCACCAGCATTTCCGCGCATTTGGTTGCCGAGTATTACATGCAAAACCTCAATATGTTTTTGCACCACCAGATGATGTTCGTTGCTCTTTGGGTCAAGATTATTTCGTGCAAAAAGATATAGTGCATATGCAATCTCGCCTGCGCGGCTATAGCCGAAAGTTCCCGCCCTTGTGCAGATTAGCAGCGCGATTTCGGCTAGTCGTTTCGTAATATCTTCTAGTTCCACGGAATTTAACATCACTTCGTTGAGCAGCTTTAATTCGCGCAAATTATCCCGAATCCATTGCAGCGAATCATGAGTGATAGCATCAATAGCAAACTGAGCGTTGTTGATAACTTTTGCGGTTACAAAATCACTTAACTTGGCATTATTTCCAATCTTTGCCTTCAAGCTAAAATCAGGCAGCCAAAACTGAGGGTTTTCTTCACCTTCTAGCAATTCTTGCGCTATATTGTTTGGGCGTGGTTTTTGAGGAGTAATTCGCACTCGCCTTTCGCTCACTCCTTCTGGCGGCTTTGAATTTGCCCGCCGATCTGGGCCAACAAAGTTTTTAGACACCACAAACCCGCGCGGATGTTCGATAATTCTTTCTAGTCGACTATAAATAGAGCGAGCAGTGAACGGCTTTACGACATATTCGTTAATTCCATAATTGCGGGCGAGGAACACATCATCAAGCTCTGCCCGCCCAGTTAGCATGATGACGGGTAAAGTTGGGTTTGGAGAGCTTGGGTCGCGGCGTAAATATTTTAATAATTCAAGCCCCTCTATATGCTGTATATTCCATTCGGTAATTAAGAAATCAAACGAAGAATTTGATAATAAGTTAATAGCCTCTTTTCCGCTTCGGCATGAACGAACATCAATAAAGCCCATCTCAACAAGCATGGCTTTCAGCACATTGGAAAGCTCAATGTCTGAGTCCACCAGAAGTATGCGATAGCTCTTTAGCGGATTTATCACAAAAGTCCTTAATTAATTAATGGTAATTGAATTAAATAATTTCTTACTTCAGGATACTACAGCTAGCAAAAAAAGACAATGATTATAAATGATTGTAACTGCGAATTAAGGAATATCGTGATGCAAACCTCGTAAATCACTGTTTTTGAATGAAAAACATCAGTTTTTTCTCATTTTGAGCTGTTTTTTGTATTTTTTGCTTTACCTATAATTTATAGGCTGCTATACATCGCAACCCAAAAACTTTTATTATTAGTCAAGGAACTTATGTCTACAAAAATCAGACTTGCCCGTGCTGGCACTAAAAAACGCCCTTATTATCGCATTGTTGTGACCAATTCACGCAGCCCACGCGATAGCAAATTCATTGAAAAAATAGGCACTTACGAGCCGCTATTGGCGCAAGAAAACCCAAAGCGCGTAAGCATTGACACCGAACGCGCAAAGCATTGGCTTTCTGTTGGAGTTGAGCTTTCTGATCGCGTTCATCTATTCTTCAATAAGGCGGGTATTGTTGATACCAAGCCTGCATTCAAGCCAGTTCGCAAGTCGAAGAAAGATAAGGGCGGGGAAGAAGCCGCTGCTTAGTTTTGCAGGGTTATGCTGACTAATCCTCTTGTTCATATTGGAACTGTCGTTGGTGCGCATGGCATCAAGGGCGAGGTGAAAATCCGCTCTTTTGTTGAGGATTTTTCCTTGTTCTCCCAGCCAGAAGTTTTTGATAAATCTGGTAAAAATCGCATTTTCCTTAAAGTCACGGGGAAAGCCAAGGATGCGGTTATTGCATTGTTGAATGACATTTGCGACCGCAACCAAGCTGAACAGCTGAAAGGCACTGATTTATTTGTGCCAGCCAAATTACTCCCAGAAACCAAAGATGGTGAATTTTATCATAGTGAAATTCTGGGCTTAGAGGCGCGCCTAGAAAATGGTGATGTCTTTGGTAAAGTTGCTTCCATAGAAAATTTTGGAGCTGGTGACATTATCGAAGTGACCAAACCATCTGGCGACGCTGAAATGCTCCCATTTTCCGCGCCTTGGGTAGGCGAAATCAATATAGAACAAGGCTTTATAGTCATTACTCCAGCGGAATATTTGTGAAATTCTCTTGTTGTCAACTGATGGCTAAAATGTTTAATGATTACGCTTCATAGAACGAATATGGGGATAAATACGAAAAAAATCCTAACTCTTAGTGGCTGGGGGCAGCCGCATGATGCGCTTGCGCTGATTGCGCCAGATGCCACGCATTTTGACTACTCGCATTTTGCAAATGTTGATGATGCGCTGGCGGCGATTGCGGAGGAGGCAAAAAATCATGACGCGGTGATTGGCTGGTCGCTCGGCGGACAATTGGCGACAAGGGCGATTGCGGCTGGGCTGATGCGCCCTGAAAAGTTGGTGCTTATCGGTGTGCCGTTTCAGTTTGTGAAAAATGAAACACTTGCACTCGGAATGCCGCAAGATCAATTCCAAAAATTCCGCGATAATTATGCCAAGAACCCAATGCGAACCATCCATAAATCTTGGGAGCTTGTGGCAATGGGCGACAAAAATCTCGACACGGTAAAAGCAAATTTAGAAAAATTCGATAAAGAAGCGATGCTCACCAAAAACTGGCTGCACTGGCTGGATAACTTAAATGGTTTTAGCTGCTCTAGCCTTGATTTTTCTGGCTTTCCGCATACATTATTGCTACACGGACAGCGCGACGCAGTTGTTTCGCACAAGCAAGCGGAGGAATTTGTAAAAAACATTCCGCAGGCGAAACATATTTTGCTAGAAGATGCAGGACACGCGCCGCATTGGCACGACGCATCGAGAATACGCCAGCATATACAGGAGCATTTTAGTGTTTGATAGAAACGCCATAAAAGACAATTTCAGCCGCGCTGCCGCTAGCTATGACGCGCACGCTAATTTACAAAAAATTGTCCGTGCTGACGCATTGGAGATGGCGCGGGAATATTTTCCGCAAGGCTTGCTGGTCGTTGATATTGGCTGCGGTACGGCGGCAATAGCGGGCGAAAATTGGCAGGTGGTGGGCGTTGATATTGCTTATGGAATGTGCAAGCTAGCGCGGGAAAATGGCGCAAATATTATAAACGCTGCGGCGGATGCTTTGCCACTTGCGGATGCGAGTGTGGACGGCGTTTTTTCCTCGCTCATGTTGCAATGGATTGGAAAACCCGAAGCAGTTATTAGTGAAATTATGCGCGTGTTAAAGCCCGATTCTGTGGCGATAATTTCCACCTTCGTGCAGGGGACTTTGCAGGAATTAAAGGACGCATTTTCCGCGCTTGGTGATGCACAGCATATCAGCGAATTTATGAGCAGCGAGCAGCTGTTGCTGCGTGTGGCGCATAGTGGCGCGAGGGTGCTTGAGGTGCGCGATGAAACTTACGCACAAGAGATTGAAAGCGCGTACAGCTTGATGAAATCCATAAAAAATATTGGTGCGAGTAACAAGCTTTCTGCCCGCAAAAAAGGCTTGATGACGGGGGCGCAGCTTGCCAAGGTGGCGGCGGCATATCAGGGTAATATCGCTAGTTGGCAGGTGCTGACCATGGTGATTGAGAAAGCATAAAATGGGCAAAAGCTATTTCATAACAGGCACTGGGACAGGCGTTGGTAAGACTTTTGTCACAACAGTTCTCACTCGTCAGTTGCGGGCGAGGGGGGGAAGTGTCCGCGCCATAAAGCCGATTATCAGCGGTTATTATGATGGCGATAAAACTAGCGATAGTGTGCTAATTCTCGCCAGTCTTGATTTGCCAATAACGCCAGAAAATATTGCTAAAATTTCACCATGGCGGTTTGCTGCGCCGCTTTCGCCAGACATGGCGGCGAAGCGTGAGGGTAGGGAGATTATATTGGATGAAGTGGTTGGTTTTTGTAAAGAAAACTCGCGAGCTACAGACACGCTTATTATAGAAGGTGTTGGCGGCGTTCTTGTGCCGCTGAATGATACGCACACTGTGCGCGACTGGATAGCGGAAGTGGATGCAGAGGTTATCGTTGTGGCGGGCAGTTATCTTGGCGCAATCAATCATACGCTTTGCACAATTGAGGCTCTTATTGCGAAGAATTTGCCAATAAAAGCACTAATAATTAGCGAGTCGGAAAACCCTGCTGCGCCACTTGCGGAGGTGGCGGCGAGCATACAAAAATTCATAGCAAAAAATCTTCCAATTATATTACTTCCGCGCCATAATGATGGGGAAATAATCCCTGATATAAGCGACATCATTGTATGACGAAAATAAAAAAATATGCAGGTTTTAATGTGCGGATGTGGGCGTCCACTATTGACACGATTATTGCCTATTTCACGCTTGACCCGCTGGTGAATTATTTGCTTAAGCTAACAGGAAAACCAGAGGTGGTACAGGAAAGCAGCGGCTTTTCGGACGCAACGATACAGCAACTTGCAAACTTGCAAAATCCAAATGTGATTAATACGCTAATTGCCCAAGCAACGCACGACACCAGCGGTTGGTTTGCCGATTGGGCTTTAGAGTCAATTTTACAAAGCGTGGCTTTGCTTCTTTTCTCCGCCATTTGCTGGAAATTATGGTCGGCAACTCCGGGGAAAATAATTTGCAAAATCAAAGTGGTGGATGCAAACAGCGAAGAGCCGATGAGTGATAAACAAATCTTGCTGCGCTGCCTTGGTTATATTGTTTCTTGCGCTGTTTTGTTCCTCGGCATTTTTTGGATTGGTTTTGACAAGCGCAAGCAAGGTTGGCACGATAAAATCGCAAACACTGTGGTGATTAGAAAGCTCAGCCAAAAAGAGCAGGAAGCGCAAGCCGCGGAAGAAAAACTTCGGCAATTTCTGGAATCTACGCAGCCTGAGCCTCGGCGTTTTTAGGTATAATTATCCGTCAATCCAAATTTTTAATATTGCTTTTATAACAGCTTGTGTTTCTGGTTCAGCGTTATAGCTATCAAGCAAGTCTTTGCCATCCTCTTCAATTCTATCGCAGCGCAATTTCTTCGTGGCTTGAGAAATTTGTTGTACCCGCGCCTTGTCATAACCATATTCATCACCCCAATGCAAACATTCAGAAACTCGTTCTGCAAATGTTTTTGTTTTCCAAGGACAATCCATTGTTGGGTCTTGGTTGGCAAGATTGTTTTTATATAGAGTGCAAGCACCCGCCTGAGAGCAAGCAAGCACAGATAAGATGGCGGCAAGATAAATTGCCCTAATTATCACGCGGCCTGAGCCTCGGCGTTTTTAACCTCACCCCGTGCCCAGTCTAGCCATGGCAATAGTTTCGCAATATCAGAAGTTTCCACCGTTGCGCCGCCCCAGATGCGAAGCCCAGCAGGTGCATCACGATATGCGCCGATGTCGTACGCGACGCCTTCTTTTTCCAGTAAGCTAGCGATTTTCTTTGCCGCTTCGGCTTGTCCTTCCGCGCTTAAACCCAAAAACCACGGGTCAATTATTTTAAGGCAGATAGAGGTGCAGGAACGCGTTTTTGCGTCTTCGGCAAGGAAAGCCGCCCAGTTGGATTTGCTAACCCAATCGGCAATCGCCGCAAGGTTGGCTTCACTGCGCTTGATAAGCCCTGAAATTCCGCCAATAGACTGCGCCCATTTTAGCGCGTCCAACTGATCTTCCACACAGAGCATTGACGGTGTATTGATGGTTTCGCCTTTGAAAATCCCCTCAATTAATTTTCCACCTTTGCTCATTTGGAAAATCTTTGGCAGCGGCCAAGACGGAGTATAGCTAGTAAGGCGGTGGACTGCGCGAGGCGAGAGGGCAATCATCCCATGCGCCGCTTCACCGCCAAGGACTTTCTGCCACGACCAAGTCACCACATCCAGCTTGTCCCACGGCATATCCATAGCAAAAACCGCAGATGTTGCATCGCAAATAGCAAGCCCTTCGCGATCGTCGGCAATCCAGTCACCATTTGCCACGCGCACGCCAGAAGTTGTGCCGTTCCATGTAAAAATCGTGTCGCGTTTCCAATCGGCTTGCGTAAGATCTGGCAGTTTTCCATAATCGGCTTTATAAACATTGAGATCGGCAATTTTTAGCTGGTTTTTGCAATCCGCACCCCAGCCAGAACCAAAACTCTCCCACGCAAACACATCAACGCCGCGCGCGCCAAGCACAGACCACATCGCCATTTCAATCGCGCCAGTGTCAGAGGCAGGGACAATACCGAGCAGGTAATTTTCAGGCATACCCAGCACTTTTTTGCTAAGTTCAATCACTTCCGCCAGCTTGTTTTTGCCAAGTTTTGCGCGGTGAGAACGACCAAGAGCCGCGTCCTTTAATGCGTCCAGCGACCAATTAGGGCGTTTGGCGCAAGGGCCAGAGGAAAAACAAGGGTTTGCAGGCTTTACGGTTGGCTTCATGGTGGTTTCCTTCGCGGTTTTTTATAGTATATGCTGTTTATTACAGGCAAAAAACAGCGGTTGCAAAGGGTTTTTATATAGTCATGTTCATATAAAAAACAAAAAATTGGAAATAATTTAAGAAAAGCTTCTAATTGCCAAGAAATAAGTAGGAAGGGCAAGCCGTTGGATAAAAAGGTGTTGATGATGACGGCAGGTAAGTATTTGTTGCAAAAACTCCACAATTGCTTCCATAGTTAAGTTGAACAAGCTTTCCAGAGAAGGGTTTTCCATCGTCAATTTTTTCGTCCAGAGATTTTGCAATTGTTGGCTCTACCCCACCATCTGGAAAATCAAATACCATAGTTCCAGTGCGAGTTTTCCCTAGATACAAATAGTTACCATATGGCGCATAAGTCGGAGAAATATAACCATTAAAATTGTAAGAATCAGACACAGCAATTTGCATAAGAGAATTATCATTGTAATGACTTGGAAGTGCGTTTAATCCCCCAAGAACCTGCACAGGAGTAGAATAACCACCAATGCAGCCAGCCTTTATTAATCCTGCAAGTCCAAGCTGTTGGCATACATACCGCGCTTCATAGCGCGTTGATATTATACCATCACCAAGTTTTCCCCAAGAAGGGTCACTATTTACTGCGGTGCCAAATAATTGCAAAGAATCAACGCAATCACCAGCCACACAGTTATATTTTATTTTGAAGGTGTTATATGCACTTGCATACTCTTGATAGTCGCTTGCCAATGCGCGAATTTCCGCTGCCTTGAGCAAATCCTTGCCAACAATCACTCCACCAGCAATTAAACCAATTATAACAATGACGATGGATAGTTCTACGAGGGTGAAGCCAGCTGTTACCTTACGAAACGCATAGCGTTTGCACAGAATCTTTTCATGGTATATTAGATCCTGCGCTAATGCTTCGCATTCCGCAGGATGACGATCCCTAATTACTTTAACTTTGCGCTTGACAACTGGTTGAAAAAACTCAAATCTTTCCTCGCTTCCTCGCTTCCTCGCTTCCTCGCTTCCTCGCTTCCTCGCTTCCTCGCTTCCTCGCTTCCTCGCTTCCTCGCTTTCATTTTATTGTCCTTAATTTTTAAGCCACTGCATTTTTGAAGCCTATCCGCTGCTTGGTCAAGTAAATATTTATTTAGTTGCGCGAGGTTATAAAATTTAGTTAATAAAAGTCATATAAACTGCCAACATTCAATGATTAAGCGAAGCCGAAAATGAAACAATTACCAAAAAACTACGATCATCAAAAAACCGAAAAACATTGGCAAAATGAGTGGGTTGAGAAGGGAACATATCACTGGCTGGATGACCTTCCGCGTGAGCAAACTTTTGTGATTGATACGCCTCCGCCAACGGTTTCTGGCGTTTTGCATATGGGGCATATTTTTAGCTACACACAGGCGGATTTCATCGCTCGCTATCAGCGCATGGCGGGAAAAGATGTGTTTTACCCGATGGGGTTTGATGATAACGGCTTGCCGACCGAGCGGCTTGTGGAGAAAGTAAAAGGCGTGCGCGGCAGTGGCATGGCGCGGGCGGATTTTGTAGCTCTGTGCCGCGAGGTGGTGAAAGATGCGGAGGAGGATTTCCGCACCCTGTTCAAAAGTGCCGCCCTCTCCGTTGACTGGCGGCAGGAATATCAAACGGTGAGCGACGAAGTTTGCAAAATCAGCCAAGCCTCATTTATTGACCTGCTGCAAAAAGGTGAAGCCTACCGCGACTTCCGCCCAACTTATTGGGACTGGGTGGACGGCACAGCAATCGCGCAGGCCGAGATTGAAAATAAAGAAATGGCTGGCGTGATGAACGAGATTGAGTTTTCGTTGGAAGGTGGTGCGCCGCTGGTGATTATGACCACGCGCCCAGAATTGCTTGGTGCTTGCGTGGCGGTTATGTATCACCCAGAAGATCCAAATGCGGCGAAATATGCTGGAAAATTCGCCATTACGCCGCTATTTGGCGTGAAAGTTCCGATGATTGCCGACGAAGCGGTGGAGCGCGAAAAAGGCACTGGCCTTGTTATGTGCTGCACATTTGGTGACGACACGGATAAGGAGTGGTGGAGAAAATATAATCTTCCTACTATTCATTTGCTCGGCAAAGATGGAAAATTAGACTTTACTAACCACCAATCACTAGCCACTAACCACAGCGAAGCCCTGCAAGGGCTGAAGGTAAAACAAGCCAACGCAAAAATCATTGAGCTTTTGCAAACCGATGGCAAGCTGCTCAAACAAACGCCGATGATGCACACTGTAAAATGTGCCGAGCGTTCGGGAACGCCAATTGAAATTATCCCGACCTATCAATGGTTTGTTCGCGTGGCGGATAAAAAAGAAGCACTGCTTAAAAAAGGCGCGGAAGTTAATTGGCATCCTGAATATATGAAAATCCGCCTTAATCAATGGATTGAAGGTTTGAAGGAAGACTGGTGCATTTCCCGCCAACGCTTTTTTGGGATACCGATTCCTGTTTGGTATTCCAAGCGTGCTGGCGAAGAGGGAAAAATCATTTTCCCAGATATTACGGAGTTGCCGCTTGACCCGACAGTGGCTTTACCTAAAGGTTACACGCGTGACGAAGTTGAAGCGGACAAAGATGTCCTCGACACTTGGGCGACTTCTAGCATTAGCCCGCAGATTAATGCCAAAAAAATAAATAATGGGGCGATTGGTGGTGCTGATGCGCGGTATAATAAATTATTCCCTGCTGACCTTCGTCCGCAGGCGCATGAGATCATCCGCACTTGGGCGTTTTATACGATAGCTAAGGCGCACTTACACGCGGACACTATCCCATGGAAAAACATCATCATTTCTGGCTGGTGCTTGGCGAGTGACAAAACCAAGATGAGTAAATCCAAGGGCAATGTGGTGACTCCTGTGGCACTCATAGAGGAAAAAGGCACGGACAGCGTTCGCTATTGGGCTTCCACCTCGCGGCTGGGAACGGATACTGCCTTTTCCGAAGATTTGCTGAAAATAGGGCGAAAACTTGTAAATAAACTGTGGAATGCCAGCCAGTTCGCCGCGCTAAATCTGGATAAACTCCAAGGCGTGCCGACCACCGCGGCGGCGGATACAGCCAGCGGAAAAATCAACGAAGCACTGGATTTATGGATTCTTTCGCGCTTAAAGCAATGCATTAAGAAATCAACAGAAGCATTTGAATCATTTGAATATTGCGATGCCCGCGTGGCGATTGAGGATTTCTTTTGGAATGATTTTTGTGATAACTATTTGGAGTTGGTGAAGGCTAGAGCCTACGGCTCGAGTGTGGAGTTTGGAGTGTGGAGTGTTGAAGGGCAACAATCAGCCCTGTACACCATCTATCACTGCCTTGACGCTATTCTGCGCTTGTTTGCGCCGTTTGTTCCGCATGTGACCGAGGAATTATACAGCCATATTTTTGATGATCGTTTTGCCGCGCTTGGCTCAATCCATGCCCGAGGAAATTGGGTGCGCGAGAGTGATTATCCGTATGACGCAAGCGCAGAGAAAAGTGGCGTTGCGGCGGTTGATGTGCTGAACATCATCCGCAAGGCGAAGTCAGAGGCTGGGGTTTCCATTAAAGCACCAGTGGCAGAAGTGTTGGTTTTTGCTTTGGAAGGCGCAAGTTTTGATTCGCTCGCTCCCGTACTCGCCGATTTGAAGGCGGCGGGCAGCGTTCATGAAATGGCGCAGAGCAAGAGCGCGGATTTGCCCTATACCAGCGAGCAGGGTTGGTTCAAAATCAGCGTAAAATTGGCAAAAGTGGAAGAAAAAACCTTGCCAGATTACAAGCGCAACCCAGAGCAACTGCCAAGTGAGAAGCTAGACCCAGATGGCGTTTTACACGGCGCAGGCTCGCCCGACATGAGCAAGCAAACGGTAAAACTCAATGTTTCCCGCGCACCTGAGAGTTTGCAAAGGCAGAAGTGAATTGGCGGATTCTAGAATCCGCCTCTTTGCAGAAGCAGAAATAAGGTAATGATTGTTACATTAATTCTGAAAAACTAATGGTTTTGTAGTCGTCTATCCTGCCAAGCATGGGTTGTAGCTATATATTTTTGCTTTGAGTGGGCATAAAGTTGAAATTTTATTGAATTTTATTAAATTTTTTGTAATATGCCTCTGTACTTCCTAATTAATTGTTTTTTTTGAGGCGAATATGGGGCATGTGGAAAAATTCCAATTAAACCAGAAAAACCCTAAATATATAGATCTTAAAGAGAAAGATGTATATCCTTTGATTGAGCTATTTAGCAAAGCGTTGCGCGATTCTGGGTATGATATTGTTGTTGGTTATGAAAAAAATCATATGTACACTGATGCACTTGCTGAGTTGTTTGAATATGGGGGTGCTACTCGTGAAGATAGCATTTTTCGCCAAATGGAAGTTGCAACTCGCCCCAAAAATCCAACCTCAGATTTAGCAGAAGATGTAGAAGGGCTTGAACTTAATGCAAAGCCTCCTAGTTATATGGCAAGGAAGAACTCTTCAGTCAGCTATGTTGGAAATCAGGTAAGTGTTAGTATAGCCAAAAATGGAATAGATTTAACCCATGCTTTATATCCTTATTTAAGGCAATCCTATCAAGATATTGCTTTAGATGCTGGGCATCTGGTAATGCCACACGGACTGACAAGGCAATATAATGATGTTTCACTATCTTATCGTCATGCGGTTGGTTGGTTAGGGATGGGAATAAAAGAAAGGCCTTCAACAGTTGGTGGAGATAGTGCAACCCGTATGGAAATTATTTTGCCAGGGATACTTTCTTCGCCTGCTGTTAACACCCTGTTCTCACTAATGGTTACCTATAACACTCTGTTTGAAAAAGGGCAAAAATTGGCGGATGTTGAAGATGAAAAAATCAACTTGGATACAGCAATGTTAAATACAAAATTTCCTGAGATAATTAATAATCTATGGTTTAGGGAATTGGAAAAGCATAAGGATAAAAAATTTCTTGGTGAATTACCAGAAGATTCTGAATTTACCGTACCAGAACCGCAACGCACAAATATAATGGTAGAAAGAAACAGAAAGCTAAAGGCACCGCTGCCAGAAAAATATGAGGGATTACGCGAATTGCTGAAAGAGGATAGGGTCGCAGAATTGTTAATGGATGTGATAGAAAGGCACTCGCCAGAAGAACGAAAAGGGCAATTGGCATTGGTCGCCAAAAATTTCTGCGCTGATTTTCATGCATGGGCGGAAAGTCATAATAAAGAAAATCCTGCACCGCCTAGAGTGCATTAAAAATTGCTATGATGTATAAAGCATGAAATAAAAATCGGATGCTAGTAAATTACGAGCGCAGGTTTTTCTGATCTCAGGTAGGATTATATGATACCAACATTCAAATTTTATATATATGTAACAATTTTTCTTCTAATTGTTGGGCTTGGAGTTTATTTGATTGGAATGCCACTGCTGGATAATCCAAAAATAAGTTGCCCTAACACTGGGATTGATAAATTTGGAAATGGGTGCTCAACTAGCTTTGGTTTTTTTGCCACAACAATGGTTCTTATATTAAGTGTTGGCATTGCAATTATATATGATAAAAACCGTAGATTTTAATACATAAGGCAGAAATAATGCGCCAAGACGAAACCAGCATCATGGAAAATTTACCGCATTACCGCGATAAATATGAGGCTGCGAAAAAAATAAATGTATATTTTATTCCCGCGAAGGACGAGCGTGATAATTCAGACGTGTATTTTTACGCTATCGCGAGCCAAAGCCTGCATCAGCAAATGATGTATTCAATAGACAAGGGCGATATACCTTTTTTTGCGGTGGTGGTGGAAAAGGGACATGGCAAACCGAGCGTGGAAGTGAAGGATAAAATCAAAGCGTATTATGGCTTTGATCATGATAAGTACGCGAACAGCTAATACCAATTCAACTTCAAAGAAGTTTAATTGGTATCAAAATCGCCTGCCGAAAGCAGCGATTTTGCGCCGCGAAGCGAGCGCAACTCAAAATCAATTAATTCTTCATTGATTTTGAAATGGTATAAGGGGCTATTTCGTGCCGATTACCAAGCAATCAACACCGTTTGATTGCAGTTTGTCACACAGAGCCAAAGCTTCGCTCTCGCTCGCAAATGCGCCAAGGCGAACACTATAGCCGCCATGTTTTGCGAGCGACTTGGTGATATTCATCGCAACACCACCCACCGCATCAGAATTAGCGGATTTTATATCTTCCCAGCGGCTATTTGCTTCGGCTTTGCTATCAGCAATCGCCACTTGCGCCCAGAAATTTTTTATACCTTGCGAATATGTTGCGTGTGTTTGAGTAGCGGCTGATTTGCTGGCGGAAGCGTTCGCCTGCGCTAGCAGCATCTTGCGTCGCGCCTCATATTCATTAGTGTGGGCATAAGGTATCGGGGCGATTTCCGACACTGCGATAGGCTTTTCTTGGGTGATATTAGAGGTTTGCTTGGTGGCTTCCAAGGTAACGCTTTTTACGGGGGCTGGCTCGGGAACGCTATCATTGCTTTTATTGCTGAGGGGAACGGGAATCGCCTCCGCCACGGAGACTTTCGCTTCCGCTTTGGCTTCTGGCTTAGTTTGCGCCTTTGGCTCTTCTTTTATCGGCTCTGGTATTGGAGCTGGCTTCGCAGGTTCAGGTTCTTTTTCCTTAACCTTCGGAGCTTCTGGCTTTTGCTCAGGTTTTTCCTCAACTGGCGGCACTAAAACCACTGGCTGCGTTGCTTCCGATGGGGCGGATACATGGGTAGGGGAGGGTTTATCGCCAATTTCACCCAAAACTTGTGGGGTTGAAACTTGCGGTGTTGTTTGCTCTGCTGGGGCTGAAGCTATTGGCGCAGCAATGGGTATTTCAACGCCAGATGGTTTGCCGTCAAATTCTTTCTGTGCGCTGCTGATAGCTTGCGACATGCCAAGGCGCATGGTTGGCGGTGCGTTTTCAATCCCCTCAATCACGAAGCAGGGAACACCATCCTTAAACAGAACCTTGCATATTTTTTGCGCTTTTTTCTTGTCACTAATCACACCAGCCTGAATTATACTAGCGGTTTTCCCCTGTTCATCAATTGTGGTTTTCGGGAAAAATTTAAGGTCGCCGAGGAGATTTTTGTGTTTTGCCGATAGCTCGTCCCACTGCGCCTTTGTAGCGTCAGATAGGGCAGGGCTGCCAATTTCCAAATAAAAGCTCTCTGCCGCTTGCGCGGTTAGCGGAGCAAGCGTCGCGCTTATCAAGGCGGTCGAAACTATAAGAAATTTTTTCATTAAAGCCCTCACAAAACATCAGATTACAACAAAATTCGCACCAATATAGACCAATTGCCTAAAAAACCAACTGTTTTTTATAACTGGCAAACTCATAGCAAACTCCTTGCAATGTTATGCAAAAATATTGTATTCATCTGGTTGGTTCAACCACTTATATTGTGATGTTTATATGAATGATATTTCCGCGCTTTTATACCTCGTTGCTTCAGTGTTTTTTATCCTCGCGCTTAAAGGGCTTTCCTCGCCAGAATCGGCGCGGCGCGGCAATATTTTCGGCATGGTGGGCATGGTTATTGCTATTATCACCACTCTGGCAATGCCCGCAGTTTCCAACTATGGGCTGATATTATTTGGCATTATGATTGGCGGAATTATCGGCACAGGCATCGCCCGCAAAATCGCCATGACCGCTATGCCGCAGCTAGTCGCCGCGTTTCACTCGCTGGTTGGCTTGGCGGCGGTGTTAATTGCCGCCAGTGCGCTATGGTCACCTGAAAGCTACGGCATCGGCAGTGCGGGCAGCATCCACGCGGGAAGCTTGCTGGAGCTCAGCCTAGGCGCGGTTATCGGCGCGATAACCTTCACTGGTTCAGTCGTTGCCTTTGCCAAGCTTCAAGGCATTCTATCGGGCAAACCACTGCGCTTTTCTGGGCAGAATATGCTGAATGCGTTGCTGGGTGCATCCGCGCTATTGCTTATCATTATGCTCTGCGCCACTGGCTCGCAGTTTATTTTCGTGGTTATGGTGCTGGTCGCCCTCGCGCTTGGCGTTTTGCTGATTGTTCCTATTGGCGGGGCGGATATGCCTGTGGTGGTTTCTATGCTCAATTCATATTCTGGTTGGGCGGCTTCGGGCATCGGTTTTACGCTTGGCAACCCGCTGCTTATCATCACTGGCGCGTTGGTGGGCGCGAGTGGCGCGATACTTTCCTATATCATGTGCAAGGCGATGAATCGCTCTATCATTAATGTTATATTTGGCGGGTTTGGTGCTGGTAGCAGTGTCGCTGTCGGTGGCAGTGTGGGTGAAGTAAGTGACAAGCCAATAAAAAGCGGTAGCGCGGAAGACGCGGCGTTTTTGCTGAAAAATGCTAGCTCGGTTATTATCGTTCCGGGCTATGGCATGGCGGTGGC
>SXRF01000069.1 GCA_005792635.1 Rickettsiales bacterium | reverse complement strand
TCTACCACCTTATTCTCCAGATTATAACCCCATAGAACAAGATTTCGCTAACATCAAAAAAAGGCGCATCTTTGCACCACAAAATACCACGCTAGAACAAATCATCAAAATGTATAATTGTTAAATAAAGTCACTATAATATGCTCGCACGATGAATTTTATCGCAATATCACTCATCAGCATAATAGTCATTTTTACTACTTGGCTAATTATGTATGAAATTCTTGGAAAAGTCTGGAATTTTTTGCCAAGACTTAGTGTTCGTCCGCGTCTCAAGGTTATGTTAATTGGAATTCCGATTTTCGCCGCACATATTATCAGTATATGGGTTTATGCTCTAGTGTATTTTCTGGTAGAAAATTTCACCAGCCTAGGAAAAATCGTAGGGCAGGGGCGAGTATATGGGCTTAATTTTGAAAGTTTTTTGGATTGCCTCCATTTTTCTTCTGTCACCTATACCTCGCTCGGTCTTGGTGATTTAATTCCAACGCATGATTTAAGGATGCTTCTTGCCGCTGAGGTGTTAAACGGCTTGGTGATGATTGGCTGGACGGTGTCTTTCACCTTCCTGACCATGGAGAAATTCTGGACAACGCCGCGCCATAGCAACAAGAAAAACGTCGACGAATAAAGGTTATTTATATGTTTCCCATTAGTGTTTTGGTGGTTTTATTAATAGTTGCGCTGGTAATCGTACTTGTGTCTGGAATTTTTTTGATGGGTGTTGGCGGCAAGGCGAATAATAAATATGCCAATAAATTGATGATTGCGCGAGTTTGCTTGCAGGGATTGATTGTTATTGGGTTGATTTTGATGTTTTTTGCGGGGAATATTGGTAAATAGGTAGGAAAAATAGAATAGACTTCCTTAGAAACTCATTTTAACAAAAAAGCGCGAAGCAATGAAAGCCGAGCGAAATGAGGTTATTCTGTATAACTGACATGAGCGAGGAAGGTTCATTGCAAGCAGATTTGAAGTTAAAATGAGTTTAGAAGGAAGTCTAATGGTAAAACTCAATAAAATTTATACAAAAACGGGCGATGCGGGTGATACGGGGCTGACTGACGGCAGCCGTAGGCAGAAATATGATTTGCGCGTGACGGCGTATGGCACGGTGGACGAGGCGGGGGCGGCAATTGGCTTGGCGCGGTTGCACACAAAGGGTGCGAATGACGAGATGTTAATGCGTGTGCAGCATGATTTATTTGATTTAGGTGCTGATTTATCAATGCCATATTCGGAAAATGGCGATGATAATGCTCTGCGGATTATTGACACGCAAACCTTGCGGTTAGAGGCGGAGATTGACGCGCTTAACGAAAATATCGCGCCGCTTAATTCTTTCGTGTTGGCGGGCGGCAGTCCAGCCGCTGCGTTTTTGCATCTTGCCCGCACTATTGCTCGCCGTGCCGAACGGATAACCTGTGAATTGGCGGCGCATGAGAAAATTAACCCTGAGGCTATAAAATATCTCAACCGCCTTTCGGATTTTCTTTTTGTGCTTGCTCGCGCTGAAAATGATAATGGAAAGGCGGATGTGTTGTGGCAAGCGGGCAAAAATCGTTAAGCAAAAAGAAACTATTTTTTGGTTGCGAATTTATTTATAAAGGTACAAACTAGTGGCAGTTAATCGGTAGGAACATTATGGCAAATAAGAAGATTCGCGCACCACAGCTTGTTGCTATGCCTCCTCGGCAGATGGCGGCGCGTGCCTCTGTCCTTCTGTTGGTGGCGGTTTCCTTGTCATTGGTGGTGATGACCAGTGTTGGTAGCCCAGCGACTTCGCGTTTGCGCTCCTCTCTTCTTGATATTCTTGCGCCTGTAGTGGTGGTGGCGAGTGCGCCGCTGAACGCCGTTGCTGATATTGGCGACTGGTTTAGGGATATGGCGCGTTTGCGGGCGGATAATATCGCACTTAAAAACGCCAATATTCAGCTTTTACAATGGCAAGCGCGGGCGAAGGATATGGAGGCGGAAAACGCTAGTTTGCGCTCGCTGATGAATGTTGTTGCGAGCAAAAAAAGCCATTATATAACGGCGCGTATCGTGTCGGATATGGGCGGGCCGTTTGTGCGTTCGGCTCTGCTTAGTGGTGGGGGGGAGGACGGCATAAAAAAAGACCAAGCGGTGATTAATGAGCGCGGATTGGTTGGGCGCGTGGTGGATGTTGGCAGTGGCAGTTCACGGGTGTTGTTGTTGTCGGATATAAATTCTCGTGTGCCAGTTATTGGCGAGGAAAGCCGCGAAAAAACTATACTGGTTGGCAATAATGGTGAGCAGCCAACGCTTTCGTATGTGGCGGCGAATAGCTCGCTTAAAGTTGGCGAACGGATTATAACTTCTGGTGATGGCGGCGTTTTCCCGAAAGGGATTGCTGTTGGGGTGGTGACGAATATTGATAATAATATTGTTCGCGTTCAGCCGTTTGTTGACCCATCTAGCGTTGAATATGTTAGTGTTGTTGACTATTCTTTATAATAGACCTCTCTATAAACCCATTTTAACTTCAAATCTGCTTGCAATGAAACTTCCTCGCTCATGTCAGTTATACAGTATAACCTCATTTCGCTTGGCTTTCATTGCTTCGCGCTTTTTTGTTAAAATGAGTTTCTAAAGAGGTCTAATTTTTCATGACTGAGCCACTAAAAATAATCCTTGCTGAACCGCGTGGTTTTTGCGCTGGGGTTGACCGCGCTATTGAGATTGTGGAACGCGCTCTCGCGCTTTACGGTGCGCCTGTGTTTGTTCGCCATGAAATCGTGCATAACCGCTGGGTGGTGGAGGATTTGCGGGCGAAAGGTGTGGTTTTTGTGCAGGAGGTGGACGAAATTCCCGATGGCGCGATCACCGTTTTTTCCGCGCATGGCATTTCCGAAAAGGTGGAAAATTCAGCGAAATTCCGCGACTTACCGATTATTGACGCCACCTGTCCGCTAGTTACCAAGGTGCATAAAGAGGCGCAGAGATATGAGGCGGAAGGGCGGCAGATAATACTGATTGGACATGCTGGTCATCCCGAAGTGGAGGGGACAAGCGGGCGCGTGCAAGGCGGCGTGTTGCTGGTGCAAAAAGCGTCGGATGTGGCTGATTTACAGGTGCAAAACCCAGAAATGCTGGCTTATGTAACGCAGACTACGCTGAGTGTTGATGACACCAAGGATATAATAGTCGCGCTGAAATCGCGTTTTCCGAGCATCGCAGGGCCAGAGCTGCGCGATATATGTTACGCCACGCAAAACCGCCAGAATGCTGTGCGCGATTTGGCTGGGTGTGTGGATTTAGTTTTGGTGGTTGGCTCGGCGAATAGCTCTAACTCTAACCGCCTGCGCGATTTGGCGGAGGAGATGGGGGTAAAATCACACCTGATAGATGACGCAAAAAGCTTGAATCCGCAATGGTTTGACGGGATACGCTCGGTTGGCATAACGGCTGGTGCTTCCGCGCCTGAACATTTGGTAGAAGGCGTGGTGGAAGCCATCGGCAAGCTGCGCAAAATTGAGCGCGAACAACTGGCGGGGATTGCCGAAAACACCCGCTTCAAACTTCCGCCCGAGGTGATGAGTGCTTCGCTGCGCTTGTGAGGTCGGTTGATAATGGTTATCAATTGCATGCAAAAAAATAACTTTCTCATTTTTATATTTTCTCATTTTCATCACCCACGAGTGAGCGCGGCAATCCAGCATGTTGATAGTTTCTGGATTGCTTCACGTCGTTCGCAATGACGAGTAGAGGGGTAATGATGAAATCAAACTGTTTGCTTTATATCCCCATAATATAACAGGCAAAATTGCTCTGGAAGTGGAAAAATAAAAAAGGTGAAATGCAAAAAATTAGCAGCGGTTTTGCTGGTGAATGCAGAAATATCAAGTGATTATTTCAAGAAGTTAAAGTAAAAAACGGGGCATTTAGGGACAAAAAACGCCAAATAAACGCTGAAATAATGGGGGTATTTACGAGGTTCTAAAACGAAAAATCTCGGTCGTGTTGCAAACTGGGAATGTCGTTTCGGGTTTTTCTCACTTTTGAGAAATCAATATCGGCGTAAATTATTCCCTCATTCGTCCCCGCATCGGCAATAATTACACCCCATGGGTCGACGATTAGCGAATGCCCGAAAGTTTGCCTGCCATTCGCGTGCGTTCCTGTTTGCGCTGGCGCGATGATGAAGCAGCCAGTTTCAATTGCTCTTGCTCGGAGTAATATATGCCAATGCGCCTCGCCAGTTTTTTGCGTAAAAGCGGCGGGAACGGCGATTATATTTGCGCCTGCCTTGGCGAGTGCGCGGTATAGATGAGGAAACCTCAGGTCATAACAGATGGTCATGCCTAGTTTGCATAGCGGTGTTTCCACGGCAACGGCTTTGTTTCCCGCCTTTATTTTCGCGGATTCTTTATAAACCTGACCATCGTCCACCTCGACATCAAATAGGTGGATTTTGTCATATTGTGCCACTATCTCGCCGTTTGGGTTGAATAATATAGAGCGATTATAAGATTTATTTTCATCGCCAGACGCTACGGCAACGCTGCCCACCAGCAGCCATATTTTATTTTCCTTCGCCATTTTCGCGGCGGCTTGTACGGCAGGATGTTCCTCCACCTTATATAATATTTTTTCTGATTTTGGATTTTCCATCAAAAAAACATTTTCTGGAGTGGCGACAAATTGCGCCCCATTTTTTGCCGCACTCGCCACCATGGCTTCTATTTTTTCTATGTTTTCTGCCATGTTGTCGCCACTGGTCAGTTGGATGCAGGCTGTTTTGAGCATAGCTTTCCTTCATAAAATTAATGGTTAAAATTTTAACTATTTCTAACTAAAGATTAACAATCATAGGGTAATCTATGGCTTCGGGTTAATTATTTTCTTGGAGTTATATATATGAAGTTTCTAGCAGTTTCTAAATGGTGGATACAGTATTTTTTCTTACCAATGGCAGTTTTTATTATTTCCAATACGGCGGTGCTTGCGGAAAATCTGCCGCCAGAAACTAGAAGTGAGCTAACCAGCAATCAACAAATTTCCGCGCTGGAAAAGGCAATTAGCGATTATAAACAGCTTTCGGCGAATGGTGGGTGGGATAAATTCACCATCGGAAAAACCATCAAAATCGGCGCGAAAGATACACGCATTCCAACCATTCGGCATATTCTTTCGGTGATGGGGGATTATCGAGATGAGGGGGCGGGCAGCGATGTTTTGGATGATTCCCTCGCGCAGGCAGTGAAGCATTTTCAAGCTCGCCATGGCTTAGACCAAGACGGCGCAATCGGCGCGAAAACGCAAGCTGCACTGGCTATCCCGATAGAAACGCGGATTGCACAAATGGAAACAACGCTAGCGCGAATGCGCGAGATGCCCGACCTTGGAGAACGCTATATTCTGGTGAATGTTGCGGGTTATTATTTGCAGGCGGTGGAAAACAATAAAACCGCGCTGACCTCGCGCATTATTGTTGGTAATCCGCGCAACGCCACCCCGCTTTTTGCGCGTCCGATTACAGATGTTAGTTTTAATCCGCAGTGGCATGTTCCCGAACGAATTGCGCGGACGGAATTTGCCAGCAAACTACGGAAAGACCCAAGCTATTTAAGCAAGGGAAATTATATTGTGACCAATCACGACGGCGAACAGGTTGACGCCGCAAGCATTGATTGGGAAAATCAAAGCGGTATGCCATATCGCTTTACGCAGCGGGCGGGCAGCACTAACGCGCTGGGAAAATTAAAATTCAACTTGCCCGATACTGATAATATTTATCTGCATTCCACAGGTGGCCCAAAACTTTTTGCCAAGGCAGAACGAGCACTCAGTCATGGTTGTATCCGTGTGGAGAAAATTTTAGAGCTGGCATATTTTGTGATGAACGGTATGGCAGAATGGAACGAAACACGCATCACCAAGGCGTATGAGGGCAGTAGCTCAAAAATTGTGGCGGTGAAGCCAGTTCAGGTTTATCTCGCCTATTGGACAAGCTGGGTGGACGAGGATAGCAAACAGCCGAATTTCTATCCAGATATTTACGGGAAAGACAAAAAGCGCGTTGCCGAATTGCTACAAAATAATGGTGATAAAAAAGATGAGATAAAGCTCGCTATGCAGTAGTTCTCTTAGCGTAGATTTAAGGGGAATTCCAGCGCATGACTTCCTGTCATCCCCGCGCAGGCGGGGATCTCTCTACCCGCTAGCGCAATTTGTTAAAGAGATTCCTGCCTACGCAGGAATGACATCATAAGTAGCTATGCCGCCAGTTCGGTATATGTTTCTTGTGTGGCATCCAGCGTTTTTTCATAAAAATCAATCACCGTTTTCTTAATCTCAACTGGATTATGCATGGTGTTGATTTTTTGGCGATATTCCGCCGAGCCAAATAGACCGCTGGAATACCAGCCAAGATGTTTGCGGGCGATCATCACGCCGTTTTCCGCGCCATAATGCGAGAGCATTTCATCGTAATGATTTAGCACAACCTCGCGCTGTTCATGAAGTGTTGGTGCGGCGATTTTTTCACCAGTTTTTAAGTAATGACAGACTTGCGCAGGAAACCACGGGCGACCATAGCTGCCGCGCCCAATCATCAGCCCGTCCGCGCCCGACTGCTCCAAAGCATTGCTTACATCGGCAAAATTATTTATATCACCATTTACCACCACAGGCAGGCGCACCGCCTCTTTCACGCGGCGAACAAAGCCCCAGTCCGCATGCCCTTTATACATCTGGCAGCGGGTTCGTCCATGGACTGTCAGTAGTTTTATGCCCGCATTTTCGGCAATCCGCGCCATATTCGGCGCATTACGATTTTCATCATCCCAACCTGTACGCATTTTAAGCGTCACGGGGATTTTTACGGCTTTTACCACCGCTTCCAGAATTTTTCCCGCCAGTTTCTCATCGCGCATCAAAGCTGAGCCAGCATTACCGCCCACCACTTTTTTTACAGGGCAGCCAAAATTTATATCAATCATCTGTGCGCCGCGATCTTCATTTAGTTTCGCCGCTTCGCCCATCACCTCTGGGTCGCAACCAGCCAGCTGAATGGCAAAGGGAAACTCCTCAGGCGAAAAACTCGCCATCCGCAGAGTGTTTTTCGTTTCCAGAATCATAGCGCGGCTGGCAATCATTTCCGACACCACCAGCCCTACGCCGAATTTTTTAACCAGTTTGCGAAATGGCAAGTCAGACACTCCCGTCATCGGCGCAAGCCAGACGGGATCTTCAACCGCGATATTATCTATGTATATTGTCATTTTCTTGCCTTGTTTATTTGTAGACCGCGCTCAATTGCCAGCATATTATCTGGGACATCCTGCGTTATTACGCTGCCCGCACCCACAACTGCATTTTTTCCGATGGTAACGGGTGCGACCAGCGCGGAATTTGAGCCGATGAACGCGCCCGCGCCAATGGTGGTTTTATGTTTATTCTTACCGTCATAATTACAGGTTATCGTTCCCGCGCCGATATTCGCGCCAGCACCCACCACTGCGTCGCCGACATAGCTTAAATGGTTTGCCTTCGCGCCGTCACCAAGATTAGTGTTTTTTAGCTCCACAAAATTGCCGACATGCGCGTTTTCGCCGACAACGCTGCCAACCCGAAGGCGGGCGAATGGTCCAATAATCGCGCCAGATTTAATATGCGCCCCTTCAATATGTGAAAAAGCGCGGATTTCAACGCCGCTTTCAACCACTACGCCCGCGCCGAAAATAACATTCGGATGAATGATAACATCGCTGGCAATACGCGTATCAACTTGCAGAAAAACGCTTTTCGGGTCAATCATCGTTGCCCCGTTTTCCATGGCTGTTGCCCGCAGTTTATCCTGCAAAACCTGTTCCGCCGCCGCCAGTTGGGCGCGGGTGTTGATGCCCGCCAGCTCGCCAGCATCCGCCACCACTACGCGCGAATGCAAGCCCATATCGCCAGCAATCGCCACAATATCGGTCAGGTAATATTCGCCAGCTTGGTTGTTTGGCGTTAGTTTTTCCAGCAATTCAAACAAATATTTCCCGCTAACCGCCATCACCCCAGAATTGCACAGGGTAATTTGTTTTTGCTCGGCGGAGGCGTCTTTTTCCTCAATTATTTCCTCCAGCCTTTCGCTGTCATCCACGATAAGCCGCCCGTAACCTGTTGGGTTTTCTATATTCATCCCCAGCACCACAATTTCCGAATACTGCGCCGCTTCCAGCATTTTTTCCAGCGTGCCAGTGGTAATCAGCGGCGTATCGCCATATAAAATAAGAATTTTTTCGTGATAGCCAGCTAGTTCATGCTTCGCGCAGGCAACGGCGTGACCAGTGCCAAGTTGCTGATTTTGCATTATAAAACTAGCATTTTCCGTTGTTTTACGAACGCTATCCGTCACCATATCCATATCTGGCGCAATCACTGCAATGATTTTTTCTGGCGATAGGGGAGAAACTGCGGCAAGGACATGCGAAATCAGCGGCGCACCCGCCAGCCTGTGCATCACCTTGGGCAGGGCGGATTTCATGCGCGTTCCCTTGCCCGCGGCAAGGATAATGCTCGAAAATTTGATGTTATTTTGCGTCATATGATAGGAAACTAGCGTATTTTAGCAATATACGCAAGTCCTCCCAAGGCATTTTAATCTCTTCGGGGTTTTAATTCACCGAAGCTTGCTTCGTCTTCGTCATTCCGCCCCAATGTTTGTTTTTTGGGCGGAATCTATGCCATACAACTGGCTATAACGCTTGTTGTTAGGCATGGATACCGCTCTACAGCGGTATGACAGCTTAAGCAGCAAACTGAATCATCACCTGATCCACCGACACAGTTTCGCGCTCGGAAACACTGATTTTAGTGATGGTGGTGGCGTGATCGGCGTAAATCACATTTTCCATCTTCATCGCCTCAATAACCAATAATTCTTGCCCCGCCCGCACAGTTTCACCCTCTTTCACTTTTACGCTCAAAACCAAGCCAGAAATCGGAGCGCAGAGCTGATCTTTTTTGTTTTTATCCTGCGATTTTGGCATGAATTGCGCCAGCTCGGCAACCCGCGGCGAGCGCACTTTCACCACCACATCCGCGCCGCCATAAGTCAGGATATAGCCCTCGGCAAGATGTTTAATCTGCACGGCAACAGGCTTGCCATTAATGGTGGCTTGGAATAGGCGGCGACCAAGTTTCCACTGGGTTTTAACCGCAATCAAGCGACGGTTATGGGTGATGAAGTAGCCTTGGTCTTGGTCAGGGCGCACATAAATCGTGAAATCCTCACCGTCAACATTGACCACCCACCGTGCGCCAATGGCTCGCTCGCGCCCCGGAGTTTGCCCGCTGATTTTTGCCGCCCGCTCAGCATCCCGCAGGAAGACAGTAACCGCTGCACCAAGGAAAACCTTGGTGGTTTCCGAGGTAAGCTCCGCGCCGATGAAGCCTTCTGGATATTCCTGTTCAATGAAATTGGTGGAAATATCGCCAGATTCAAAGCGTGGATTGGAAAGAATTGCCTCAAGGAAACTGCCGTTATGGGAAATTCCCTCAATGATAAACGCGGAAAGCGCGGTTTTCAAAGTGTCGATTGCTGATTTTCTGTCATCGCCGTAACTGCACACCTTCGCCACCATCGGGTCGTAGAACATGCTGACTTCGCCGCCCTCGTAAATGCCTGTGTCAATCAGCACATTTTCAACATTTTCTGGCTCAATATAGCGGGTGATACGCCCTGTTGACGGCAAAAACCCGCGTTTTGGATCTTCCGCGTAAAGCCGCGCTTCAAACGCCCAGCCGTCAAATTTCACCTCATCCTGCGTGAATGATAATTTTTCGCCAGCGGCGATGCGAATCATCTGCTCGACAAGGTCAATGCCCGTAATCAGCTCGGTTACGCGATGCTCAACCTGCAAGCGCGTGTTCATCTCAAGGAAGTAAAATTTTCCTTGCGCGTCCATGATAAACTCAACAGTTCCCGCTGAAAAATAGCCAACTTCCTTGGCAAGAGCCACAGACTGCTCGCCCATTGCCCTGCGCGTTTCCTCGCTTAAAAAGCTGCTCGGAGCTTCCTCAATCACCTTTTGATGGCGGCGTTGGATGGAGCATTCGCGCTCACCCAGCCATAGGGTATTCCCATGCTGATCCGCCAAAATCTGAATTTCAATATGGCGCGGATTGTCAAAAAACCGCTCAATAAATACGCGCCCGTCCTTAAAGCTGCTGGTGGCTTCGCTGGCGGATGATAGCAAGCCGTCATGCAGTTCTTTGTCGTTTCTGGCAACGCGCATCCCTTTGCCACCGCCGCCAGCCGCCGCTTTAATCATCACAGGATAGCCGATTTCCGCCACGATTTTTTTCGCTTCCGCGTCGGAAGTTACTACATCCAAAGACCCCGGAACGCTGGAAACTCCAGCTTTTAGAGCCACTTTTTTAGACTCAATTTTATCGCCCATGCGCTTAATCGCATCAGGGCTAGGGCCAATCAGCGTAACGCCAGCGTCACGCAAACGGCTGGCAAATTCGGCATTTTCTGAAAGAAAGCCATACCCTGGATGAACCGCTTGTGCGCCGCTTTGATCAACTGCGCTGAGGATGCTGTCAATGTTCAAATAGCTTTTCATAGACGGCGACGCGCCGATATAAATCGCCTCATCCGCTTCGCGCACATGCAGCGCACTGGTGTCCGCTTCCGAATAAACGGCAACGGTTTTTATGCCCATCTTGCGGCAAGTCTGCATGATGCGAACAGCAATTTCACCACGATTAGCAATAAGAATTTTTTCAAACATTTTTTTTACTCGGTGTTGCGTACTCGGTACTCGGTACTTTAAGGCGTACTCGGTGACTCGGTACTCGGTTGATTTTATTTTGAACTTAAAGACTTGTGTAAGGCATATAACATTTTACTTATTCTATCTGCTTTTTGAATTAATAGGTCACATTCTTTATCCGTAATATAAGAAAGGTCAACTGCCAATAGAATTTGCGTTTCTACTTCACAAACTGACCCCGAGGCTATGTTAGTGAATCTTGCAAACTCTTGTGTGCTGCGTCGTCCGCTGCCTTCGGCGATATTTGACGGAACTGAAATTGCGGCTCTTCTTAACTGTTGAGTTAAGCCGTAAGTCTCTTCTTTAGGAAATTTTCCCGTAATTTTGTAAATATCTTTTACAAATTCCATAGCAATTTTCCACACATCTAAATCTCTATAATTTTTTACACTCATTTTCCTATCTCAATCGAGTACCGAGTACGCAACACCGAGTACCCTATAATGCTTAGAAGTTCAACGCAAAAATTATTTTATACAGCTAGCTAATATATCTCGCGCTGTTTGTGCAGGATTTTCTGACTCGGTGATTGGGCGACCGATAACCAGATAATCCGCGCCATTTTCCAGTGCTTGTTTTGGTGTCATCGTGCGTTTTTGGTCAGACGCTGCGCTGCCTTCTGGGCGAATTCCCGGAACTATCAGCTTGAAATCCGCGCCACACTGCGCCCGCAACATGGTTATTTCGTGCGGCGAGCAAACCACGCCGTCCAGCCCTGATTTCTGCGCCAGATCGGCAAGGCGTGACACTTGCGCTGCGACATCGCTCGCAACGCCAATGGCTTCCAAATCTTTGCCATCAAGGCTGGTCAGAACTGTAACCCCAATAATCAGTGGTCTTTTTTGGGGTTTGTTTGGCAAGTCTTTCGCCGCTGCCACTGCCGCTTTGAGCATCGCCTCGCCACCCGCCGTATGCACCGTCATCATGAAGCTGTTTATGCCCGCAGTGGCGCGGATTGCTCCTGCCACGGTGTTGGGTATATCATGAAATTTGAGATCCAAAAACAGCGGTGCATCGCCCGCAACTTCCGCAACACCAACTGCGCCATTGGCGGTAAAAAATTCTAGCCCAAGCTTCACCGCGCCGACATGCGGACGAAGCTGTGTTGATAGTTTTTTTGCGTCCTGCACATTCACTGTGTCAATGGCGCAAATTATAGGGTTTTTTGTCATAGTTTCGTACTCGGTACTCGGTACTCGGTAAATTGGTTGGCATCTGCTCGTAACAAGCCGAGTACGCATAACCGAGTACCGAATAGAGAATTATAAAAATATATCTTGAGTAGCTTGTATAGCTGTTTATAATCGCCAAATAAATAAAAAAGATAGGGAGTAGGAAATATGAGCGAACCAGCATTAGCAACAGCAAAAAAAGCGCATATCATCGTTTTAGGGAATGAAAAAGGTGGCTCTGGCAAAACCACCACCTGTATGCATTTGATCGTGGCGTTGTTGCGCCTTGGTTTTTCGGTGGGGACGATTGATATTGATTCGCGCCAACGCTCGCTGTCGCGCTATCTGGAAAACCGCCGTCAGACTGTGCTGAAGGAAAATGTTCCGCTGCCACAGCCGCAACATGTTGTGGTGCAGCGCAGCCCACTTGGCACAGTGCAGGAAGCGGAAGCTGACGACCGCGAACGCTTCACCGCCGCCCTTGACCGCCTCGCTGAAAATAATGATTTTGTGGTGGTGGATAGTCCGGGTAGTGACACCTATCTTTCCCGCGTGGCACATGCCCATGCCGACACGATTATCACGCCGATTAACGACAGCTTTGTGGATTTGGATGTTTTGGCGAATGTGGACGGACAGACGATGAAAATCATCAAGCCGAGTATCTATAGCGAAATGGTGTGGGAGCAAAAACTCGCCCGCGCCAAGGCAAATGGCGGCTCAATTGAGTGGATTGTGATGCGTAATCGCTTGAGCAATATTGACGCGAAAAATAAACGCTTTATGACACAAGCGACGACTGAACTAGCGCGGCGCATTGGCTTTCGCGTTGCACCGGGATTTTCAGAGCGCGTAATTTTCCGCGAAATGTTCCTGCAAGGGCTTACGGTGCTTGACATTATGGAGATGAATAACGGCGCGGGGCTTTCGCTGTCGCATGTTGCAGCGCGGCAGGAAGTGCGCGATTTGCTGAAAACTCTTCGTATTGCTTTGATTGACGAGCGCAGCAATAAACAAAAAATTGACGAAGAAAAAACGGATGATGACGATGCTGATACTGGCGCACAGCCAGCGGTGGCAAAAGAGGCTATGGAGCTAGAGGCTTTGGCTTCATAACGGAACATGTCTTCCAGCTTTGATAACGATATTCTTGCTGCTTTGCCGATTGCTCTGCTCGCGCTTTCCGCTGACCTTGAAATATCATATCTAAACCCAGCCGCAGAGGATTTATTGGGGCAGGGGGCGGCGCATTTGCTCGGAAAAAATCTAGCGGAATTGCCAGCATTCGGCGCGGATTGGTGCGAGCAAGCACGGCGCGTTATAAACTCTGGCGAGTCGGTGCGCTTGCTAGAAGAAAAACTAGAATTATTCCACGAAACAATTGTGGTTAGCGTTCATATTGCGAGCATCGCTGCTGGCGGAGTGCTAATAACTATCGAGCGGCAAGACGGCGCACAAAAACTGGCGGCACAGGCGGCTAAAAATGAAGTAATGCGGGCATCAGGAATGATGGTTGCCATGCTCGCGCATGAGGTGAAAAACCCATTGTCAGGCATTCGCGGTGCAGCACAGCTTTTGCAAGCTGAAGTAGCGCAAGAACAGCAGGCACTCGCGGAATTAATTTGCAATGAAACCGACCGTATCCGCGATTTGATAAATCGTGTGGAGATTTTCAGCGCAGGCAATCCTGAGCTAACCGCGGTAAATATTCATGAGGTTTTACAATATGCAATTTCCATAGCCCGTGCTGGTTTTGCCGCTCACGCTAGTTTCCGCGAGCTGTATGACCCGTCGCTGCCGATGGTTTTTTCTAACCGCGATTTATTGGTGCAGCTTTTCCTCAATCTGATAAAAAATGCTGCTGAGGCGACCATCACAGCGCAAAATCCCACCATCACCATTTCCACCTATTACCAAACGGGCTATCGCATTGGCGCAATTTCTTTGCCAATTAATGTTGATATAGTCGATAATGGCTCGGGAATTCCAGCCGATATGCGGGCTAAAATATTCGAGCCATTCTTATCATCAAAAGCAGAGGGCAGGGGGCTGGGGCTTGCGATTGTTGCCAAACTCGCCAACTTATTGAACGCCAATATAGAACTTGACGAACAATATAAAACAGGTGCAAAATTCGTGGTGAGGCTTGCAGTTGCCAGAGAAGAAAAATAAACAAATTTGATGGAGAATTATTATTACAAATTTTTTGCATAATGGCGATTTGCCGAGTGGGTTGATATTCAATGGCGATATAGCGGTGGATACCGAGGCGATGGGGCTTAATAACAAGCGCGACCGCCTGTGTGTTGTGCAGCTGTCGGACGGCGGCGGCGATGCCCATCTGGTGAAATTTGCAAACGGCGAATATAACGCGCCGAATTTGTTGAAACTCCTTGGCGACCCGAAGCGTACCAAGCTGTTTCATTTTGCCCGTTTTGACCTTGCCATCATGCGCCATTATTTGGGCATTCGCCTTGAAAATATCTATTGCACGCGCACCGCCTCGCGCCTTGCCCGCACCTATAGCGACAAGCACGGCTATAAAGATATTTGCAAGGAATTGCTCGGCGTTGATGTGTCCAAGCAACAGCAAAGCTCATATTGGGGGGCGGAGTCGCTCAGCGAAGATCAGATTAATTACGCCGCGTCGGATGTTCTGCATCTGCATAAACTCCGCGCCAAGCTGGACGATATGTTAGCACGCGAAGGGCGGGCGGAGCTGGTGAAAGCGGCGTTTGATTTCTTGCCGTTCCGCGCCGAGCTAGACCTTGCTGGTTGGGAGAATGAGGATATTTTTGCGCATTCATGACTGTAAAACTTATGTTACGCACACTGGTTAAATTTAGACAAGAACGCTCCCT
>SXRF01000068.1 GCA_005792635.1 Rickettsiales bacterium | reverse complement strand
TCTACCACCTTATTCTCCAGATTATAACCCCATAGAACAAGATTTCGCTAACATCAAAAAAAGGCGCATCTTTGCACCACAAAATACCACGCTAGAACAAATCATCAAAATGTATAATTGTTAAATAAAGTCACTATACAAAAAAAACCGATAGGCAAACACTCATGAAAAACACTCCCGATTTATGGCTTAAAAATTTTCCGCACCCAAGCAAGGAGGGCAATAAATATGACCGCGGGCATTTGGTGGTTTCTGGCGGCGAAATCGCTTGCACAGGCGCAACCAAGATTGCCGCACGCTCCGCCCTTCGCGCTGGTGCTGGGTTAGTATCAGTTGCTTGCGACGCTACGGCACTGCCGATTTATGCCGCCGCGTTTTCAGCTGTGATGACAAAACTAGTTTCTAGTGTTGAGGATTTTTCTAGCTTAATCGCGGATGAGCGAGTTACCGCGGTTCTTATCGGCTGCGGCGGTGGAGTTACCCAAAAAACGCAAGATTTTGTCCTCACCTCCCTTTCGCATGGCAAAAAAACCGTGTTGGATGCTGATGCGCTTAGTATATTTACCAAAAATCCAGACAAGCTTTTTTCCGCCATAAAATCAGAGGCAATATTAACGCCGCATGAAGGCGAGTTTAAGCGGTTATTTGGCAGCTTAATTAGCGATAACGACGACAGATTAGAGCGGGCGAGAAAAGCAGCAAACATAAGCGGCGCGGTGGTTATTCTCAAAGGCTTCAACACCATCATCGCCGCACCAGACGGTGCTTATGCCATTAATGAAAATGCTACGCCATATCTGGCAACTGCTGGCTCTGGAGATGCCTTGGCGGGAATTGCCGCCAGCCTTCTCGCACAGGGAATGCACGCTTTTAACGCCGCCTGCGCCGCTGTATGGCTACACGGGGAAGTCGCCTCGCGCTTTGGCGCAGGTCTCATCGCCGAGGATATTGCAGAAGGAATACCAAGCGTTCTTCAGGAAATCTATTCTTCCCAGTCCTGAACAGGAGCAACTGGTTGTGCGCCATCTACCTTTGGCGGTGTATAGCTAGCAGTTAAAAACGCAGGAAGAGAGCTAACATTCATATTGATGCTTTCATCGCCACTATCACTTGCAGCATTCCCAGCAGATTCCGCGTTTTCTTGGCTTTCATTGCTTTCTGAGGTTTCTGTATTTTCTGCAATTTCGTTGTTTTCCTGCCCTGCTTCCGCTGCTTTTTGCTGTGGATTATTTTGAACCCGCTGCGGACGCGAGGCATTTTCTTCAGCAATCATGCGGAAACAATGGTCAGCATGCTGAAAATAATTCTCCGCCAGAACGCGATCCCCCATCGCCAGCGCATCACGGGCTTGCGCCAAATATTTTTCACGCATTGCACCATAATTTTTGCGCGGACGATTGCCACCACTATTATTATTGCTCTGCCCACCGCTGCTACCACCAGAAAAACTGCGCCTGCGCTGGTTATTATTATTACTGCTACCACCACCATTATTGTTGCTATAGCTACCACCGCTTTGTGATTGTGGTCTTTTTCTTGGGTAGTTCATTTTTTCCTCAATTTATTATTGTTTTTGTTACTGTTTGTTTTTCTCTATAATTACACAGCGGGTTATTCCGCCAAGGTCATTTTTTGTGCCAACTGTTTTCAAGCCATTTTCTTCCGCTATTTCCATCAAACCGCGCTCCTGCCCCATTCCTATTTCAAATGCCACAAACCCAGTATCAGCCAGAATTCTGGGGATTTGACGCATAATTGCGCGGTAACAATCAAACCCATCCGCACCGCCGTCTAATGCACCAATTGGTTCAAATTTTGCCACTTCTGGTGCAAGCTTTGCAATTTCCGAACTCGGAATATATGGCGGGTTGGAAATTATTATATCAAATTTCTGACCTATATCTTCCAGATCTTCCAGTTTTTCTGCCCAGTTAGAGCAAATAAACTGGGTTCTATCAACAATTACAAGGCTAGAAGCGTTTCCACGAGCTACCTCAAGAGCTGCCTCAGAAATATCAACCCCAACACCGCTAGAATTTGGAAGCTCTGAAAGCAACGAGATTAGCAAACAGCCTGTTCCAGTTCCTAAATCCAGAATCTTAAGCGCAGCATCTTGGTTTTTAATCTTGTCTAAAACCGCCTCC
Organism: Rickettsiales bacterium; assembly: GCA_005792635.1. Classification (GTDB taxonomy): domain Bacteria; phylum Pseudomonadota; class Alphaproteobacteria; order Rickettsiales; family SXRF01; genus SXRF01. Next base: position 66,409 of record SXRF01000068.1, on the reverse strand, counting down.
ACCAAGGTTTCGCTGTCTGGTCGCGGGTCAAGCGTTGCTTCATTAACCTTAAAATCCAAGCCCCAAAATTCACGCTTTCCAATTATCTGGGCAATCGGTTTATGCTCGGCACGCATTTCAACCAATTTTTTAAGCCCCTCATATTGCTCCGTAGTTATCGCTAAATCAAGCAAAAAAAGTAATTGTTCACGACTAACGCCCAGAACATGTTCCAATAATATCCTTGCGTCCAGCGAAGCCGACTCAATTTTTGCCGCTTGTAGACGCAAAACCGCCTCGCGTAGGGCATCACGGGCTAACATTTCATGCTTTTCAGCCAATACAGGCATTTACGCAAGCTCCGACAATCTTTTTGCCTGATCATCAGCAATTAGAGCCTCAATAAACTCGTTTAGCTCGCCGTTCATCACTTGGTCAATATTATAGGTAGTTAGGTTGATGCGGTGGTCGGAAACCCGCCCGTGCGGGAAGTTATAGGTACCGAGGCGCTCACCACGATCGCCGCTGCCAACCTGCTCTTTCCTTGCGCTTGCGCGTTCATTCGCCAGTTTTTCGCGCTGCGCCTCATATAGCCGTGCGCGGAGAACCTTCATGGCTTTGAGTTTGTTTTTAATTTGCGATTTTTCATCCTGCTGCTGCACAGTTACGCCAGTTGGAATATGCACAATGCGAACCGCGGAATCCGTCGTATTCACCGACTGCCCACCCGGCCCACTGGCGCGGAATACATCAATCCGCAGGTCTTTATCCTCAATTTTAATATCCACTTCCTCAGCTTCGGGAAGTACGGCAACAGTCGCCGCCGAGGTGTGAATTCTCCCCTGCGTTTCCGTCGCAGGGACGCGTTGCACGCGGTGAACGCCTGACTCAAATTTCAGCCGCGCAAACACGCTTTTTCCGCTGATTTCCGCCTGCGCTTCTTTATAGCCGCCTGCTGTGCCGTCTGATAGCGAAATTATGTCAAATTTCCAGCCCTGTTTTGCCGCATATCGCTGATACATATTGAACAAATCCGCCGCAAACAGAGCCGCCTCATCGCCGCCTGTGCCTGCGCGAACTTCTAAAATCGCGTTTTTATCATCCGCCTCGTCCTTGGGCAGCAATGAAAGCTGAACTTGGCGAGTGAGAGCAGGCATTTTCTGGTTCAGCTCATAGACTTCTTCCTCTGCCATTTTCTTCATTTCTGGATCACATGCAGGATCTTTTGCCATCGCCTCTGCTTCATATATGGCTTTTTTGGCGTTCATATATTCGGTGATTACTTCCTTAATCGGCGTAAGCTCGGCATATTCCTTGGAAATTTTGGAAAATTCACTGCCCGTCGCCTCACCACGCGCCAAAACATCGCCCAATTCATCATGACGGCGCACCAACATCTCTAACTTATCTTCAAAACTCATTTTTTATGCCTTTTTTATTAAAAAATATCCCCTCCCCCCTTGAGGGGGAGGGTTAGGGTGGGGGGTTATTTTTTCTTCTTACATCTAGGATATTTGAAGTAAATCTCGCCTTTCCACAACATATAAACAGCTAATAATAATATAATTCCAGATATACCATATTGTTCTAAAATAGGAGCAAATTTTTCCATGTTGTTAGCTCCTATCCATGCAAATGTTCTAAATATGCTGTTTTAACTTTGTCATATAAATGATCCCAATGGCTTTCATTCTTACCAACAGCATTTGGTTTATATCCAAACTCTTCTGATTTTGAAGCAGTTGCCTTTAATAATGATGCAGCCACACTATCAAAAACTTTTATAACCTCTTCAAAAGATTTTAATTTCCAAGAATAAACTTCATCTTTCTTTTCTACTAAATATCTCATTGCCCCAAATATAGGAAAAAAAGTGCTATCAAAAAGCTTGTATTCACTTTCTTCATTAGCAAATATAAACTGGTGTTTGCCTTTTTCTTTAATGTTAAACACTCCTTTTAATGAAGCAGGTGCTTTTACTCTACCTCCATTTTTTCTATCCTCTTCTGAATATTTCTTCCATATATTAAGATTAATATAATCGTGTAGATACAAAATATCTTTTAATATAGGTTTCAACATTTTATAGGTTGCCTGCTCTTTATCGTCTTGATAAAGCCTAAGGCACTTATCTTTGTTAGTGTAAGCCTCTCTTGGATGACGCCCCTTTAAATTTGGATGTTCAACATTAAAGATAGTCATAAAAGCAACTAGATCCCTTATATCAAAATCGCCTTCTTCATTTTCTCTATAGGCGATTTTGTCTGAATATGGCATATCCTTTATTTCGCCTTTAACCCAATCAAACTTACTATCAAGATTTGCTAGGCTAATAGCCTGAACTTGAACACAAGTATTCAGCCCTCCAACAATTTCTACTTTATCGTCTTCTGGAATACCTGTAATTATTTCAATTTTAACATATTGATTATCTGGACATTCTTGCCTTTCTTGAGCATCGATTATTATTTCATAAGTATGCCCACCATCTGCGATTCCATCCTTTGCTCCAATAAAAACTGTTACATTCTTTTTATCATCGCTTATTTCTACTTTTTGAGCGAACATAGTAATGCCTTTGTTTCTTAAATGAAACTTGGCATCATTGGGGTTAGCAAGAGATTCTTGTATTTTTTTATACACCCTTTTGTCTATATTCTGCTCTCTAGGGTTTGGTTTTCGAGATATTTCTTTTGGCAAATCTATCGCTTTAACAAGCAATATGTGATGCTCCATTTGTAAATTAGATGTTTCCAATTTATTAAGTGGGTCTGGAAAGCGACGAGAATAATCTGTTTTTAGAATAATCCTAGTTATTTCTGTATTAGTCATATAAAAAAATCCTTATGTTTTTTGTTTTTAAAAGTTCCATTTGTCTCTGCGAACTCAGCACCTGACAAAAAATTTGCACAAAAAAAACCACACGGCTTTTGCGGTGTAGTTTGCATAAAATTCTACATATTGACCTCCATATTCTTCTGCCATCGATGGCACTTAAAATTCAAGAGCGTGTCCACGCCATCTAAATATCAAGCATAATTAAGTATTATAATCAAGTTTTAATTTTAGTTTCATGACACCTCCCACCTCAACCCTGAACATATATGTTCAGCCCTCAAAGTTGGAGGGAGTGGTTGGTGCTTCTATTCTATCCCAAAAATCACTTCCAACTTTGCGTCATCCTCAAAATCTTCCAGCGGGATTTTTTGTTCGGTTCGCGTGTTCAGATTTTTTACTATGCAAACTTCGTTTTTCATTTCCTCGGGCGAGAGGATAACCGCGTGGGTTGCGCCGTTTTTCACAGCTTTTTCAAGGCGTTTGGAAAGTTTTCCTTCCCAGTAAATTTCTAGGCTCAAATCAGGAAAAATATTATACAGCCCGAAGCGCAGCAAGCTGGCAATGGAAAAAACTTCGCTGGGTGCAATTTCTTCAAAAGGCAGCACGATAACTTTTTCGGATTTTTCGGCTTCCACATCATCGGGAATCAGCATTGACAATCGCTCCACGCCAGCAGCAAAACCAATGGCTGGCGTTGCTTTGCCGCCCATTTGCTCGATCAGCCCATCATATCGCCCGCCCGCCAGCACAGTATTCTGCGCTCCTAGCTCGCCAGAATTTGCCACAAATTCAAACACCGTGTCAGTATAATAATCCAGCCCGCGCACCAGCGCAGGGTCAATCTTTATTTGCTGGAACAGAGTTTTTTCCTCGGCTTGCAAAACTGTGCAAATACTAGCAAATCTAGCCTTTGCCGCCTCGCTCAAATAATCGGTCATGATTGGCGCATTTTTTAGCAATTCGCGGTCGCCAGCGTCTTTCGTATCCAATATCCGCAAAGGATTTTGAGCAAGCCGACGCTTGCTGTCATCGGATAATTTATCGGCTAGTGGAGTTAGGTAAGCGACCAAAGCAGCCCGATATTTTTCGCGGCTATCCGTATCGCCAAGGGTGTTGATATGAAGTGTGAATTTTTCCTCGGAAAGCATAGACAGCAAATGCCCAGCCAGTAAAATAATCTCGGCGTCCGCCTGCCAACCAGCATCGCCCAGCCACTCAAAATTCACTTGGTGAAATTGGCGTTGCCTGCCCTTTTGTGGGCGTTCATAGCGAAACACTGCGCCAGTGGAAAATAGTTTCAGCGGCAAATTCTGCTGCATTCCGTTTGAGATAAACGCCCGCGCCGTTCCCGCCGTGAATTCTGGACGCAAACACACGCTCTCGCCGCCGCGCGTTTCAAAGGAAAACATCTCCTTGGAAACCACATCAGAAGTCTCGCCCATAGAGCGCGAGAAAACCTCGGTCATCTCAAAAATAGGCGTTGCCATCTCGCGGAAACCATGCAAAGTCGCCAGCTCACGCGCCGCACCCGTCACCGCACTGAATTTTTCAAATTCATCAGGTAAAATATCATGCGTTCCGCGCACAGGCTGTAATTTATTACTCATTATTTTCCCCTACAAGAAGCTATATTCTGTTTACACCTAACATTGTGTAAAATCTATATTATTTTGTTAAAATATCAGTTATTTCACGCATCTGCGTTCTTGCGCGCATAAGATAAAAACCTTGACTAGTCAAATGATTAGCCAGAATTATGCTGTCAGGATGAAAGTTAAGCACAAATAAATGATCGAATGACATGCCAAAACGAAGGCTTTCCAACATTTGCGCCCAAGATGCACCAAGCTGCCGCTCGCTAATAACGGATGCAAAATCTTTTTCTAGTGCGGCAAGTAACATATAATCAGCATACATTCTGCCTTTGTTATAGTAAAAAAGCTCTGACGCGGATGAAAAGGATAGTTTTTCTTTTCCCTCTATATAAGTATCTATGTCCGCCGAAGAAGAACCCAAATCCGCCGCCATACGATTTAGGGCTTCTAGTAAATTATCAGCACGCCTATCAAATACTGCTCTGCCTTCACCAAGTCGCTTATTATAGCTCATTAATGCTTGCATTCCTGAGCGATATTGGGTTGGGCTAGAGGCGGTTGGCAACCAAGAAGTGGAAGGGTCAAACATCCATACATATGGCGAATAATTGAAAAGACCATTTGCTTTTTGTACATCAGTGTCAACACCGCTAGAACCGCGAGTGCGAGCTATCTGGTCGGAAAGTTCAATCGTAAAGCGTGCAACCGCAGAAATTATACCACGCTGATAGGCTGGCATGCGATCCAGCATTGCACTTGGATAGAAAAATGGATCGCTCGAAACCCAGTGATGTCTATTTACTTCTCTATCCACAAGTGCTGCTGCCGTGCTAACCGAAAAGCTGCCATTCTCAATCATAAATGCTTCAGCTGAATAGTCTGGAGAATCATCTATTTCATGTATCAGCAACATACCAACTGGGTAGTAAATCAGCAAAATGATAGCCAGCGTAATCAACAATACTCTAAAAAATAAGCTTGGCAGCTGTTTAATTTTTTCAATTATAAATCTCATCAATCATCCATAAATATTTGCAGTAACTGCTGCAACTGTTTTTCCCTAATTTTTCCGAATATACAGAGAGTATTTCTCTGGTTTTTTATCATTGTTTTTTTTATCTTGCTCGCCGATTATTTCACCAATTTTTTTATAATTCTGCCAAATTTTGGCAAAGCGGACATCGCGCGACAAAACGGCTATTATATCCCTATCAGCAGGGCTAATATCATAAATATTTACTTTCTCCAAATTGATATTTTCATCCACCCATACTAGTTGTGGTGGAAATTTGCTGAAATCATCAACCAGCGTATCATAAAACCATTTTCTCGTTTTATCTATCGCAGGAAAGCTATCGTTATCACGAATAATCAAGCCCGCCATAGCCCATAGCTGATGAAATCCGCCTAGAAACACGCCTTTAGATAGGTTAATCGCGGGAAAACTTGGCTGCATATTATACACCAGCGGGTAAATATATTTTCCGTCCGCGTTTGTATTTATGGCTTCAATAAGCTGTTCACTAATTTTTGACGGCTTACTGACCATCAGATAACTGGTTTTTACATCAACAAATAATGCACCAATAAATATTGAGATTATAGCAGCGAGTGCCGCAAATTTTGGGCGTCCGATTTCCAGTCGCAATATTTTCCACTGCTCAATAAGGTGAGTAAGCAGCAACAGCAAAACCAGCCCCGCCATAAACAACAATGGATATTGATGGTTTATCCAGATTTTTTGTTGCAAAACCATAAACATCGCGCAAGCAAACATCCACAAAACCGCTCTTGGAATTAGTTTATTTGCACCATTTTTGCAGTCGCGCAGTTTCGATAGTAATAACAATAAAAAAACAGGAGCTGTTATATATCCAATTATTTTCAATATATTAAGTAGCGGCGTTTCATAAGCAAAATATGTGGTGAATAGAGCTGGAATAATAACCGAGAAATATTCAGGCGTAATAAAGTAAATCGCTGCGAAATATGCTAGTTGAAACAAACCAATAAACCAATTATGCCATGCAAAGATCGTTGATATTTTGCGGTTTTCCACTGCCCGCGCCAATTCGTTTATTCCCCACAACAACATAAAAAATGGTTTAATAGCAAAAGCAATCGCCGCCATCATTATTATAGCGAGTGAGTAGCGGCTATTTTTTGACAAGGAAGTCAATAAATATGGCAGTGCTAAAATTATAAAGATATGCTCGCGCTGCCCATAAATCATGGTGGAGAGGATAAAAAAACCAAAGGCGATATAAATAATAAATTCACTTTGAAACTTATAATCCCGCAAAATCCGAGAACATAAAAACAAGCTATACAAAGCGAGGGCAGACACCAAAATCGGCAGCATAATCAATGGATTTACGGAAAGCAACCGCCCAAGGTATAAGGGCAGCAAATTAAGCCAAACAATCAGCGGCGGGTTGGTTTCCAATATATCAATATATAGTTTCTGCCCAGCCGCCAAACGCCCAGCCGCATAGAGCAACCAAGCATTATCAGGATTAGGAATAAGCTCAGGCGAAGGAAAAAACCAAACCTCACGCAACAAGACAAACGCAAGCATTGCAGCGACTGAAATATATATTGCCTTTGTCATTAAACACTTTTCCGCACAGCGTTCGCACTTTGCGCAAACACAATTCCCTCTTTGCGGAAAACCTCCAATATAGAAAGCATAACCTCGCTTTGCGGCGTATTGCGCCCTTCGTGCACATCAGGAATCCAGAAGGCGAGGACAAACACCAAGCCAGTATCAGTGAATTCGCGCAGCCAACAAATCGGCTTTGGCTTACGCAAACAACGCGGATGCAATCTAGCGCATTCCAGCATTAGCTCTATAACTTTCTTCGCGTCAGTCTCATAATCCAGCGTTACTTTAATCTCAATCCGCGCCTTGTCGTTGCTGTGCGACCAATTGGTCACCCGTGTGGAAGTAAGTTCTTCATTGGGAATTAGCAACTCTCGCCCATCAGAAGTTTCCATCAGCGCGTAACGAATATTGAGCGCACGCACCCAACCAGTTGTTCCCGCCACCTCAATTAAATCACCAAGTTTTATAGATTTTTCAAGAAGCAGAGTGATACCGCTAACGAAATTGGCAGTAATTTTTTGCAAACCAAGACCGATACCAACACCGAGCGCACCGCTGAATACAGCAAAAGCGGTGAGATCCACGCCAACAGCGGAAAGAGTAATAAGAATTGCTACAAAATAGATGAATATTTTGAAGAATTTTACCGTAAGCTCGCGAGCATTATAGCTGAGAGCCGATGTACGGCGCAGATAGCTTTCCAGTGTACGAGAAAGCAACCCAGCCCCCCAAAAAACCACCACCAAAATTACCAAACCATTGGTAAGACCAAGCATAGAAATTTTGAATTTACCAACCTCAAACGACATCGCATCAAGATAGGCGGTCGTGGTTTTCATAAAACCAGTAACATTAAGCACCGCCACCACCATGATAACCAGAGCGATAAACCACGCAACAAGGCGCGAGCGCACAATCAGCAAGACTGATTTCGCCGCCGTATATGACAAGCAAAGTTGAATCGCAGCATCGGTCAATGCGCTACTATGGCTATATTCCTCGGCAAATGGCTTTGCTATGCTCAGGAACAATAAAGACAGTAAAGACGATAGAAGCGCAAGCGGCTTAATAATAAATTCAATATCAATCTTTTTTGGTGGGTGAGCGTCAAAATATATTCTGGTGCGACGGCGAATAACATAAGCAGCAAGCCCAGCCAACACAATGGCAAGAGCAACCATCATCAGCTCGAGATAAAAATCTCCACTCCCCAAAGCCTCCAGCAACTCCTCCTTGGTAGCGAATATCTTCTTCACCAGCGGAGCAGCAGCATCCGTCGGCAAAATTGCTTTTTTATCTATTATTTCTGTCATAAATTCACACCTTCAAAAACCCACTTAAGTCCTTCACTTCATTCATTGTTTTGCTAGCTATCTCACCTGCCCGCTGTGTTCCGTCACGCAAAATTTTATCAATATAGCCCGTATCAGCAAGCAATTCGCGCATTTTCGCGGTTATTGGCGAAAGATTAGCAACAGCAACTTCAGTCAGCAAGCCTTTGAATGCAGAAAAATTCATATTCCCACATTCCGCGAGCGCCACTTCCTTGCTTATGCCCTTGAGTGCTGCGTAAATACTGAGCAAATTCGCTGCTTCTGGTCGGTCTGTGGCATAGCTCATTCCGTCTATCATATCCGATTTTGCCTTGCGGAATTTGAGCGCGATAGCGTCCGCATCATCGGTTAGGTTTATCCGTGAATAGTCGGACTCATCGGACTTGCTCATTTTTTTCGTGCCGTCACGAAGCGACATAATCCGCGCAGCTTCTGGCGCAATTACTGGCTCTGGCAGCGGGAAAAACTCCTGCCCATATGCGCGGTTGAACGCCCCCGCAATGTCGCGTGCTAGCTCAATATGCTGCTTCTGATCCTCGCCAACAGGCACAACCGTTGCCTTATAGAGCAAAATATCTGCCGCCATGAGAACAGGGTACGAATACAAGCCAAGACAGGCTTTTTCCTTGTCTTTTCCCGCCTTTTCCTTAAACTGCGTCATGCGGTTTAGCCAACCCATCGGCGTTTGGCAGGAAAGTATCCATGCCAGCTCGGCATGGGCGGCAATCGCTGATTGTGGAAAGATAATGTTTTTCTGCGCGTCAATGCCGCAAGCGATATATGCCGCCGCCGTTTCCCGCACTGAAGCCCGCAGTTTTACAGGGTCTTGCGGCACAGTAATCGCGTGCAAATCCACAATGCAAAACAGGCTCTGCGCATCGTGCTGCATATCCACCCAACGGCGAATTGCACCCAAATAATTGCCCAGATGCAAGTTGCCAGTCGGCTGAACGCCAGAGAAAATACGCTGTTTTGTGCTGTTTATCATATATTTTTGTTGCCTACCACGAATAGATTATACTAATAAGCTGTAACTTACGAATATCAATTTTACAAATTATAAAGAAGAAAAAATAATGATAAAACGCGCTTTAATTTCAGTTTCCGATAAAGCTGGATTGTTAGAATTTGCTAAATTTCTGTCGGCGGGCGGTGTGGAGATCCTTTCTACGGGGGGGACGGCGAAGACTCTGCGCGACGCTGGCATCGCGGTGAAGGATGTTTCCGAGCATACTGGATTCCCAGAGATTATGGACGGGCGGGTGAAGACCCTGCACCCAAAAATTCATGGCGGTTTGCTTGCCGTGCGCGATAATTCCGAGCATCAAAAAGCCATGGCGGAGCATGATATTTCGCCGATTGATCTGGTGGTTATCAATCTATACCCATTTGAAGAAACCGTTGCCAATGGCGCAGATTTTGCCACTTGTATAGAAAATATAGACATCGGCGGGCCAAGTATGGTGCGCAGTGCCGCCAAAAATCACGCCTTTGTTACCATCGTAGTTGACCCGAGCGATTATGCTAGCATAACCAAGGAAATGAAAGCCAACAATGGCGCAACCACCCTTGAAACCCGCAAGAAACTAGCGGCAAAGGCTTATAGCAAAACGGCAGCGTATGACGCGGCGATTAGCGGCTGGTTTAATGCCCAAAACGACACGCATTTTCCGCAAAGCCTGACTATTGCTGGCAAGCTAAAACAAAATCTGCATTACGGCGAAAACCCGCATCAAAAAGCTGCGTTTTATGTAAGTGGCGATGCGCGTGGAACGCTGGCTGGCGCACGACAAGTGCAAGGCGCGGAGTTGAGCTATAATAACTTAAATGACGCTAGTGCTGCGTTTGAGCTAGTGCGTGAATTTTCTGAACCTGCGGTGGTTATTGTAAAGCACGCGAATCCTTGCGGTGTAGCGGTGGGTGCGAATATCGTGGAGGCTTTTACTAAAGCTCTCGCCTGCGACCCTGTGTCGGCTTATGGCGGAATTATTGCCACCAACCGCCCACTAACCCCTGAATTTGCTGATGCTCTTGGCAAATTATTTCTGGAAGTGATGATTGCGCCCGATGCTGACGCGGGCGCGACTGCCCAGCTAGAAACCCGCAAGAAACTTAAACTTCTCCTTTCTGGCGAAGTGCAAAAACCAGCCACGAAAATGACCATAAAAACTATTTCAGGCGGGTTTTTATATCAGGATGATGATAATATCGTGACTAAAGACGCGCTCAAAACCGCGACGAAAACCGCGCCAAGCGCACAGCAATTCGCCGATATGCAGTTTGCCTTTACCGTGGCTAAACATGTTAAATCCAACACCATCGTGCTTGCCAAAAACGGCGCAACGGTTGGCATCGGCGCGGGGCAAATGAGCCGCATTGACTCCACGCGCATCGCCTGCTGGAAAGCCAAGGAAGCAGGGCTGGAAACCGCTGGCTGCGTGCTAGCATCGGACGCATTTTTCCCCTTTGCCGATAATGTGGAAATGGCGGCAGAGGCGGGAATTTCCGCGATTATTCAGCCTAGCGGATCAATCCGCGACGAAGAAGTTATCGCCGCCGCCGATAAACATAAAATCGCTATGGTATTTACGGGAATTCGGCATTTTAGGCATTAGTGAGAATGATTATCAAGTGCAAGTAAAAAAACACCTTTCATTTAGTCAAACAAAATAAATATTTACTGCGCCCACAAGCACCATAAAACAACCATAGCACAGGAAAATATGCGCTGGTAGTGGGTTTTCTGACATTTCTGGATGCAATGACGAAAACTGATAGTTTTATCTACACTAAGCAGAAGCCGCGCGGATGGTGTTTTCCAACAAGCAGGCTATGGTCATTGGCCCAACGCCACCTGGGACGGGAGTGATGGCGGCGGCGATGCCATCACAGCTCGCAAAATCTACATCGCCAACCAGCTTGGTTTTTCCAGCTTCCGCGTCGTCAATGCGGTTGATGCCAACATCAATCACCACCGCGCCTTGCTTTAGCCACTCGCCCTTCACCATATTCGGGCGACCAACGGCGGCAACCACAATATCCGCGGTTTTAAGCAATGCTGGCAAATCCTTTGTGCGCGAATGGGCGATGGTAACCGTGCAGCTTTCGCCAAGCAACAACGCCGCCATCGGCTTACCCACAATATTGGAACGACCAATAACCACCGCGTTTTTACCAGACAAATCGCCAACCGCGTCGCGCAGCAACATCAAGCAACCAAGCGGTGTGCAGGGAACAAAGCTTGGCTGACCCGTTGCCAGCTTGCCCGCATTGATGACATGAAAACCATCCACATCCTTTTCTGGTGAAATGGCGTTGATAACCGCCTCTTCATTAATATGTTTGGGCAGTGGTAGCTGCACCAAAATGCCGTGAACGCAGGTGTCATTATTAAGCTCATTAATTTTGGCGAGTAGCGCGGCTTCGCTGGTGGTTTCTGGGAAATGGAATTCAAAAGATTCCATGCCCGCCTCGCGGGTTTGCTTGCCTTTATTGCGGACATAAACCTCGCTGGCGGGGTCACTGCCCACCAGCACCACCGCCAACCCAGCGGTTATGCCTTTTTCAGCCTTTAATTTCGCCACACGCAGCGCAATATCCGCCCGCAAATTCTCCGCAAATTTCTTGCCATCAATTATTTTTGTTTTGATCATCACTTCTCCATAATATACAAATGTGTTTTCCATCAACCTCTCGCCTTGTCATACCAGCGAAGGCTGGTATCCATGCCAAACAACTAGCGATACACTTGCGGTTAGGCATGGATTCCGCCCTTCGGCGGAATGACGACAGAAACGAATTGCACTCATCACTTCGGCACTCCGCTAGTGGTTGAATATTCAAAATGCAACACCTCATCAGGTCGGCAGATTTTATGTGCGCTGTGCGCCGCGGTCGCCGCTTCGGCAAAGCCAGAAAGGATGAGCTTCAACTTGCCAGAGTATGTCGCAATGTCGCCAATGGCAAAAATTCCCGCAACATTCGTCGCCATCGTGGTTTGGTTCACAGTTATATGGTTGCTCTCCAGATTTAATCCCCAATTTGCGATTTCACCCAGCTCCATAGACAGCCCGAAAAATGGCAGCAAAACATCCGCAGGCAGAGCGCGTTTTTCACCCTCCAGAGTACTGACAATCACATTTTTCAGTGAGCCATTTTCACCTTCAAGACCGTCAAGCTGGTATGGTATCACTAGCTCAATCTTGCCGCTATCCGCCAGTTCTTGCAGCTTGGCGGCGGATTCAGGAGCGCAGCGGAATTTCGGACGACGATGCACCACGAAGATTTTTTCCGCAAGTTCCGAAAGCGAAATAGCCCAGTCCACCGCCGAGTCGCCACCACCAGCGATTACTACTTTTTTCCCACGAAAATCCTCGCGTTTATTCACGAAATAAAACACGCTTTTGCCTTCAAACTGCTCCAGATTTTCCATCGGCGGGCGGTTTGGCCCAAATGCACCGCAACCAGCGGCAATGATGATGGCTTTGCAAGCTATTTGCAGATTTTTTGAGGTAATAACCTGCCAGCCAGAGTCGGTTTTTACTAGCTTTTCTACCCGCTGCCCAAGGTGATAAGTCGGCGTAAATGGCGCAGCTTGCGCGGCAAGTTTATCCACCAAATCCTGCGCGAGGATGCTCGGATGCGCGGGTATATCGTAAATCGGTTTTTCAGGATACAGCGCACTACACTGACCGCCAAGCGCATCGAGAGCGTCCACCACATGCGCTTTTAATTTAAGCATTCCCAGCTCAAAAACCGAGAACAACCCAGCAGGCCCAGCCCCAATCACCACTACATCCGTTGCAAAATTTTGCATATTATTCCTTTTCAAAAATTAAATGCTGTGCGATAGTTACAGCAATCTCATAATTAGATAAACCTAAAAAATCATACATTGCGTAACTCATGTCTATTTCTTCCTCGTCCGCTTCTTCCTCAAGCCATAAGCCACAAACCATACCTCCTAAAATTTTACTTTCCAACGACGATGGCATCAATGCCGATGGCTTGCGGGCTTTAGAGCGCATCGCACAGGCGATTTCTGATGATATTTGGGTGGTTGCACCCGAAACTGAGCAAAGCGGAGCTGGGCATTCGCTGACTTTGCACCTGCCTGTGCGGGTGCGAAAAATTGAGGCGCGGCGATTTGCCGTTAGCGGCACACCGACTGACTGCGTTCTGCTCGCGCTCAAGCAGATTATTCCCGCCAAACAAAAACCAACGCTGTTGCTTTCAGGTGTTAATCGCGGCTCAAATGTTGGTGATGATGTGACTTATTCGGGGACAGTGGCGGCGGCGATGGAGGGAACAGTCCTCAATATTCCGAGCATTGCGCTTAGCTTGCTAACGGAGGATTCTGAAAAAGCGCACTGGGAAACAGCGGAAAAATTTGCGCCAGAGATTATTAAAAAGCTAATAGCGGTTGGTTGGGCGGAAAATACGCTAATAAATCTGAATTTTCCGAATTGCGCGGCAAGCAAGGTGCGCGGCGTAAAAGTTTGCTCGCAGGGAAAGCGGATGATGACGGTAAAGCTTAGTGAACGCGCCGACCCAAAGGGCAGGCCGTATTTCTGGCTGGGGGGTGACCGCGACAATACACCAGAAAAAACAGGCGTGGATATAGATTTTCTAGAAAATGGTTATATCACTGTTACTCCAATTAATATGGACATGACAGATTACAAAGCGTTGGAAAGAATTACAGCGGCTATAGATTCCGCTCAATAAATCTGTTTATTTTTTCACTTTGCCAATCCACCGCGCCGTCAATTCGCGCTATTGCTTCGCCGCTACTATTCACAAAAATCGTAGTTGGCAGCCCGCGAATTTTTAAGGCTTGCGAATTTCCACCATCGAATAATGGCGCGAGATTTCTGATATTTTCTTCAGCAAAGAATTTTTTCACCTGTTCTTTTTGTGTATCAAGCGACAAGGCAATCACCTGAAACCCTCTATTTTGATATTTTTCTTGGATGCGGCTTACTTGCGGAAACTCCTCCACGCACGGGCTGCACCATGTCGCCCAAAAATGCAGCGCGGTCAGGCGGTTTTTGCTAAAATCAACCGTTTGTTTTGCACCATTTTCAGCAATGTATTTTACTGCTGGCATAGTCGCAGCATGGGCTGAAAAGGCAAGCAGGGCGATTGCTATCACCAACGCGACGCGGGGCATTCTAATATTTCGCATAAATATCTTGGTAAAAATACGGACGGTTGCTAGATTCATCGACCCAGCTTGTCCAATAAACTAAATAAACTGGCGGTGGCGCGGTTACGCTGATAATTCGTGACGCACTGCCATCATAAAATTTTGCAATGCGCTCAGCGTCCCAGCCTTCTTGTCCTTTTAGCACAAAATCAATCAATTCGCGGGCTTTTTCCACACGGATGCAACCATGGCTAAAAGCGCGCTGCGCTTTTGCAAATAATTTCGGTGTGCCAGTGGAGTGCAGATAAATGTTATCCGTATCAGGCAGGTTGAATTTAACCTTGCCCAGCGCACTTTTCTCACCCGCCCGCTGGGTAAAGCGATATGGGCTAGCGTCAACATTATTCCAATCCACAGCGTCATGGTCTATAATTTTACCATCACGCGTCGTCACCATATAGTTACCCTTGCTCAAAAATTCTGGGTCTTCGCGCTGTTTCTGGATAATTTCCTCGCGGGCGATACGCTCTGGCACATACCACGGTGGATTGAAGCTAACCTCGGTTATCATGCTTTGAAAAAGCGGCGTGTGATTTTGCCGATTGCCCACGATAATCTTGGAATTAATGGTTGGGAGGTCTTTATCCACGGCTTGCAAGTAAAAACCCGCAACATTCACCAATATATAGCGATCGCCAAACCCACCAATAACCTGCATATCCCGCATTTTTTCCAGAGTTTTCTGCATTTGTACTATGCGAGCTTGGACAGGGACGGCAAGAGCGGATTGCGTTTGCTTGCCAACCGCGCCATCTGGCTCTAGACCATGGCGAAGCTGAAATTTTTTCACCGCCTCCGACAATTGCGCGTCCAATATATCAGAATCCAGAGCCGCGTCGTCAGGATTATCGCCCATAGTTTTAAGTATTTTGCGGAGGGTGGGGACGCGCTGGTCTTGATTATTTAATTTTATGCTCTTGCCAGCGGGAAACGCTTCCCAACCGCCACTTGTCGCCAGTTTTTCGTAGTCATGCAGCGCGGTTTCTAACGAAACTATATAGCGGGCAGGAACAGAGTTCTCCGCACAGGCAGTCGCGCCCAAGAGCCTGCTCCTAATCTCTACTCCAGCTTGCTGCAAACAGTCATTTCCTGTGCTTCCGCTGCTCATGTACTTTGTGTACACTGCGCTGCGGTTCTCGGAAACAACTGTTTTCGCTTGCGCTGGAGCGAGATTATGAAGAGGCTCTAAGAAGAAAGAAAGCAACAAAAAATAGAAAATAGTAAAATTACGCATCCGCCGATTATCCAATTATCTTGATAATAAGTCAAAATATATTGCAAATCTTTTGGATATTGTTAGTTTATCCTGAAAATTAACCGAAAAAAACAATTATTGTATGAATACCGCCGCACAGAAGTCACAAGCAGAAATCACTCCTGACAGCATATGTAAAGACATAGATGCTATTATTCTTTCAATAGCTACGGAAGATAAAAAGGGAATAATAAACGATATTTTGTATCACAAGATCGGAACTAAAAATCCTTCATTACAAAACTCGCCTTTATACTGTTCTGTTGGTGAGTATGGTTATATAATCAAAGGATTAAAGGATAATAGTAATACATCTTCAGATGAGAGTTTTTACATAAATATGCTGTCAGGGCTCAGAAATCTTTTAAGTTCTTACCTTTATACAGATAGAGTTACTGGTGAAAATTTGTCTGATTTGCGTAATGGAATAATATCAGGTATCGCTCAATTTAAAGACGGTTTTCAAAAATTATCTGATGGTATACAGAAAAATTGGAATGTTATAAGAGATGAAAAAAATAGATTAATAGAACAAGGATTGGATAATAAATATGAAGAATACGCTGAAAATGCTAATATAAACATATTCAACGATATGAATGAGTGGGTACAAAACAATAAATCTTTTTCTTTTGAAGAATATGAACAAGAGTTTAATAAATTGTTGCCTACCTATAGCGTAGATAAAGTTAATGACTATCTCCTCCCAGAACAGTATGAAGGTAGTTATATTGACCTAAAAATGCAGGAATTGATAAAAATGTGTACAAAAATGGAGTTTAAAATTGATGAATACATAAAAAACATACAAAAACAGATTGAACCTATTAAAAGAAGCTAGAAAACACCATCAAAAAGTAATCAATTTTATGAACCAAGCTGCACAAAGAATAGAATCAAAAATAACCCCGCAAATCGTGGCTGAACATGGCTTATCGCCTGATGAATATGCCCGCGTGCTGAAAATCATGGGGCGTGAGCCGAACATGGTGGAGCTGGGGATTTTCTCGGTTATGTGGAGCGAGCATTGCTCTTATAAAACCACGCGCAAACACTTACGCGACTTGCCAACCAGCGCACCTTGGGTCATCTGCGGGCCGGGGGAAAACGCGGGCGTGATAGACATTGGCGACGGGCAAGCGGCGATTTTCAAAATGGAATCGCACAACCACCCATCTTACATTGAGCCATATCAGGGTGCTGCCACAGGTGTTGGCGGAATTCTGCACGATGTGTTCACCATGGGCGCGCGTCCGATTGCGAATATGAACGCGCTGCGCTTTGGCGACCCTTCGCACCCCAAAACCAAACATTTGCTTTCTGGCGTGGTGGCGGGCATCGGCGGCTATGGCAACTGCGTTGGTGTTCCCACTGTTGGCGGCGAGTGCAATTTTCACTCGTCATATAACGGCAATATCCTCGTCAATGCTATGACCGTTGGCATCGCTGACCAAGACAAAATCTTCTATTCGGCGGCGGCGGGCGTTGGCAACAGCGTGGTGTATGTCGGCAGCAAAACAGGGCGCGACGGCATCCACGGCGCGACGATGGCTTCAGCGGAATTCGGCGAAAACTCCGAAGAAAAACGCCCGACTGTGCAGGTTGGAGATCCTTTTACGGAAAAATTACTCATTGAAGCTTGCCTTGAACTCATGCAAACTGACACCATCCTTGCCATTCAGGACATGGGCGCGGCGGGCTTAACCTCCTCATCCCTTGAAATGGCGGGTAAAGGCGGCACGGGAATTGAGATGGATTTGGACAAAGTGCCGATGCGCGAAGTGGGCATGACACCTTACGAAATCATGCTTTCAGAATCGCAGGAGCGCATGCTGATGGTGATTAAGCCAGAAAAAGAACATATCGCCCGCGCTGTGTTTGAGAAATGGGAGTTGTCATTCGCCACCATCGGTAAAATCACCGATACTGGGCATATCGTGCTGAAAATGCACGGCGAAGTAGTCGCTGATATGCCAATCGCGCCAGTTTCAACGGATGCTCCGATTTACGACCGACCGTATGAAATTAAGAGGAGTGTAGAGTGCTTCGTTACGAGTGTTGAATTACCTGCTCACCACACTCTACACTCTACACTCCACACTCTGCTCAAGTCTCCAGATTTAAGCTCCAAACGCTGGATATACGAACAATATGACAGCCAAGTTGGCAATGACACTGTGGCACGAAGTGGTGGGGATGCTGCGGTGGTGCGCGTGCATGGCACGAATAAGGCATTGGCAATAACCACCGACTGCACACCGCGCTATTGCTACGCCGACCCTGTGGAGGGCGGAAAGCAAGCAGTTGCCGAAACTTGGCGGAATTTAACCGCCGTGGGCGCAACGCCGCTTGCCATCACCAACTGCCTGAATTTCGGCAACCCAGAAAAACCCGAAATAATGGGGCAAATCGTTGGCGCATTGCAGGGTATGGGCGAGGCTTGCCGCGCACTCAATTACCCGATTATTTCGGGCAATGTGTCGCTATATAACGAAACCAGCGGCACAGCCATTCAACCCACCCCAGCCATCGGCGGTGTTGGCATTTTGCGCGATGTGAACAAGCGCGTGGGTAATAGTTTTCTGGCGGCTGGTGAGGATATTATCCTGATTGGTGAAACCAAAGAACATCTGGGAGCTTCGTTATATCTGCGCGAGATTTTGGGACGCGAAGAAGGCTTACCACCAACAGTTGATTTGCAGGCGGAAAAAGCCAATGGCGATTTTGTGCGCTCAATGATTGAGGGCGGAAAAATCACCGCTTGTCATGATATTTCCGACGGTGGGCTGCTAGTTGCCATCGCCGAAATGACTTATAGAAATGGGATTGGCGCGGATATTACAGCGATTGGTGATGCTGGGTTCTGGTTCGGTGAAGATCAAGCTCGCTATATAATCACTGCAAGAAACAGCGCGGATATTCTAGCGGCGGCAAAAGCGATAAATGTGCCAGCCTACCTAATCGGGAAAACGCAAGTCAGTCAACTGACTATTGGCGACGACAAAATATCAGTTGAACAACTAAAAGCTACTAATGAAAGCTGGCTGCCAGAGTTTATGGCGTAAGTTAAACAGCTTCAAGAATCGTGGCTATGCCCTGCCCGCCGCCGATGCACTGAGTGGCTAGGGCGTATTTCTTCCCGTGTTTTGCTAGCAACTGCGCGGCTTTACCAGTTATCCTTGCGCCCGATGCACCTAGCGGATGACCAAGGGCGAGCGCGCCACCGTCGAGATTTATTTTGCTTGCGTCCAGCCCAAGCTCAGCAATAACGCCAAGGGCTTGCACTGCGAAAGCTTCGTTTAGCTCAATAATATCAATATCGGAAAGCGTTAGACCAGCGCGAGAAATTGCCTTTTTGCTGGCTTCCACTGGCCCTAGCCCCATAATTTCTGGCGCAATTCCCGATGTCGCAAAAGATTTTATCCGCGCTAAAATCGGCAGATTATTTTTCTTGGCATACGCCTCTGATGCGACAATCACCACCGCTGCACCATCGGTTACTGGTGAAGAAGTCGCCGCCGTCACCGTGCCGCTTACATCAAAGGCAGGTTTTAATCCCGCCATGCTTTCAAGGCTGGTTTCAGGGCGAATGCAACCGTCTTTGCTAACCGTTCCTGCTTTGCTTACAATAGGAATAATCTCACCTGAAAAATCAGCTTTTGCGGCTTTTTGATGGCTGGCTAGCGCGAATTTTTCTTGCTCGGCGCGAGCTATAGAAAGTTTTTTGCATACCTGCTCCGCCGTCAGCCCCATAGACATATAAGCAGCAGGCATGGCAGAATATAGCGCAGGATTCGGTGCAAGATTAAAACCGCCCATCGGTATGCGGCTCATAGACTCCACTCCGCCAGCGATAAATAATTCACCAGCACCGCAAGTGATTTTCCCCGCCGCAATGTGAATCGCCTCCATTGACGAACCGCAAAAACGATTAACCGTCGCGCCGCCAATGCTGATTGGCAAACCAGACAGCAACACCAATTGCCGCCCAATATTCATGCCCTGCTCGCCCTCGGGGAAGGCGCAACCAACCATAACATCCTCAATATCCGCCGTATTCAGCGAAATTTTCGTCAGCAAGCCTTTCAGAACTTGCGCCAAAATATCGTCAGGGCGAGTGCGAGCCAGCTCCCCCTTACCCGCAGGTGTGAATGGTGAACGAGCATATCCGCAAATTACAGCTTTATTAGTCATATTTTTTCTTTCTTAGCTAATCACCGTTAATCCACCCATATATGGACGCAAAGCCTCTGGCACAACGATGCTGCCATCGGCTTGTTGATAGTTTTCCAAAATAGCGACCATAGTGCGGCCAATGGCAAGCCCAGAGCCGTTTAGGGTATGAACGAATTCTGTTTCTTTTGCGCCTTTTGCCTTCGTCCGTGCTTTCATGCGCCGTGCTTGAAATGCACCGCAATTGGAGCAGCTGGAAATCTCGCGGAAGGTGTTCTGCGCGGGCAACCACACCTCTAAATCATAGGTTTTTTGCGAGCAAAAGCCCATATCGCCCGTGCAGAGCAACACAACACGGTAATGCAATCCAAGGCGTTTTAGGATTTCCTCGGCGCAAGCCGTCATGCGTTCATGTTCTGCCTCGGATTTATCAGCAGCGACAATGCTCACCAGCTCCACCTTGGAAAATTGATGCTGGCGCACCATACCCCGCGTGTCGCGCCCAGCCGCCCCAGCTTCCGAACGGAAGCATGGCGTGTAAGCCGTCATGCGGATGGGCAGTTGCTCCGCATCTATTATCGTGTCGGCATAAAGATTCGTCAGCGGCACTTCGGCGGTTGGTATTAGCCAAAAACCGTTTTCTGTTTTGAATAAATCCTCAGAAAATTTTGGCAGTTGACCTGTGCCATAAACCGCGTTGTCACGCACAAGGAAAGGCGGGTTGTGCTCGGTATAGCCAAATTCATTAGTATGAATATCCAGCATAAAACTTGCCAGAGCGCGTTCCATTTTAGCAAGCGCACCTTTTAGCACCACGAACCTTGCGCCAGAAAGCTTCGCCGCTGCGTCAAAATCCATCAGCCCCAGCGCAACACCAAGCTCATCATGCGCCTTTGATACAAAATTCCATCTTGGCTTTTCACCAACCACGCGCACTTGCAAATTGCCATTTTCATCATCACCATCAGGCACATCAGCGGCTGGAAGATTGGGTATGGTTTCCAGCATTTCCTCTAGCGCACCACGCCCAGCCAGCTCACCCTCAAGCTTTGCGATTTGCTCGTTCACCAGCTTGGCTTCTTCCATAATCGCTGACGCATCCGCGCCCGCCCGCTTCGCCTCGCCAATTGCCTTGGCAAATGCGTTTTTTTTCGCCAACAGATTTTGCAAATTGGTTTGCTCAGCGCGTTTTTGCTCGTCTAGCTTCAAAATCTCCGCAGATAGCGGCGCGAGTCCACGGCGAACCAGCCCCGCATCAAAAACTTCCGCGTTTTGGCGTATAAATTTTATATCGTGCATTTTTACTACTCCTGCTTGAACAACACATGCTTCAGAAGTTGAGGGTTTTCTAGCACTCGCCCAGAGCCAACGGCAACGCAGTTAAGCGGCTGGTCAGCGATAAACACAGGCAGGCTTGTGGCATTTGAAAGGACAAGGTCAAGATTTCGCAGCATCGCGCCGCCGCCAGTTAGCACAATCCCTTTATCCACAATATCCGACGAAAGCTCTGGCGGAGTGCATTCAAGCGCGACTTTTACTGCCTCAATAATTTGCCCAACAGGCTCAACAAGACTTTCAGCAATTTGATATTCCGAAAGAGTGATTTCCTTCGGCACGCCATTTAGCAAATCGCGCCCTTTGATTTCAATGAGTTTTCCCTCGCCATTTTCAGGAGCGCAGGCAGCACCAATTTCTTTTTTGATTTTTTCCGCCGTGGTTTCGCCAATCAGCAAATTCGCATAACGGCGGATATAGGAAATAATCGCCTCATCCATTTTGTCACCGCCAACGCGTACGCTGCGGGCATAAACGATGCCGCCGAGCGACAACACCGCGACTTCCGTCGTGCCGCCGCCAATATCCACAATCATAGAGCCAGTAGGCTCGGTAACAGGCAGCCCCGCGCCAATCGCCGCCGCCATCGGCTCTTCAATGAGGAAAACCTCCCGCGCACCAGCATTTTCCGCTGCTTCTTGAATTGCCCTGCGTTCCACAGGCGTTGAGCCAGAAGGCACACAAATAATAATCAGCGGGCGCGGGCGCATGAAGCTATTGCTGTTATGCACTTGGTGAATAAAATGTTTAATCATCTCCTCCGCCGAGAGGAAATCGGCGATTACGCCGTCTTTTAGCGGTCGTTTTGCGTCAATTTTCGCTGGTGTGCGACCAAGCATAAGCTTTGCCTCATTGCCAAAAGCAAAAGGCACCATAATGCCGTGATTATCCTTCATCGCCACCACTGACGGCTCATTAAGCACAATACCGCGGTCACGCACATAAACCAGCGTGTTTGCCGTGCCGAGGTCAATTGCCATATCAACGGAAGTTAGTCCTAGAAGTTTATGAAACATTTTTCTGCTCAGTTTGGATTATTGCCATTTTGGATGACTGGATGATTAAAGGATTAAGAATGTTTTGTAAAGAAAAACCGCTTGCAAAAACGCTGACTATAAAAGAATATTCTTTGTCAATCTCCTCTATCCGCTAGCCTCAAGGTAAAAACATGAAAAAAAAACCACAAAGAAAAGCCGTAACGGCAAAAACCAAAACCTTGCTTGCCAAGGGTAAAAAATATTATTCTCTGGCTTATAAACCGCGGGAAATGATAGTGGCGCGTGGCGCAGGCGCGAAGATTTGGGACGCGGACGGAAATGAATATATTGACCTTGGAGCGGGAATTTCCGTAACTAGCCTTGGGCATAACAATAAAAAACTGATTGCGGCGATGACCGCGCAAGCAAAAAACATTTGGCATACCAGCAATGTTTTTTTCAATGAGCCAGCGATTTTACTCGCCGAAGAGCTAGTAAAAGCCTCAAAATTCGCTCGCCGCGCTTTCTTTTCCAATTCAGGAACGGAAGCCAACGAAGCGGCAATCAAGCTCGCCCGCAAATATGCGGCTGACAAGGGAAAACCACCAGAAAAGCGCGAGATTATAACCTTTACAGGTTCGTTCCATGGGCGCACTCTAGCGAGCATCACCGCCACCGCTCAGCCAAAATATCAGGCTGGTTTTGAGCCGCTGCCCGCTGGTTTCACCTATGTTCCCTTTAATGATTTCGCGGCAATTGAAAAAGCAGTTAGCGACAAAACCTGCGCGGTGATGCTGGAAGTGGTGCAGGGTGAAGGCGGTGTAACGCCTGTTGCCAAGGGCTTTCTCAAACATGTTCAGGATTTATGCCATAAATATGACGCACTGCTGATACTTGACCAAGTGCAGTGCGGCATGATGCGGACGGGAAAATTATTTTCGCATTTTGCTGAAGACGGCGTAAAGCCTGATGTGGTGACGCTGGCGAAGGCTCTGGGCGGCGGTCTTCCGATTGGCGCGATGCTGGTGGGCGAGAAGGCGGAAAACACCTTCCAATTTGGCAGCCACGGCTCAACCTTTGGCGGCAACCCGATTGCTTGCGCGGTGGCGAGGGTGGTGCTTAAATCGTTGCAATCGGCAAGCCTTGGCAAAAATGTAAAAGAGCGCGGAAAACAATTGGTTGCTGGGCTTAATGCCATTAACAAAAAACACAAAATCTTCACAGAAATTCGCGGTCGCGGGCTGATGATTGGCGCGGAGCTAAAACCAGAATATCACGGAAAAGCTGGCGATATTGCAGAAGCGGCGCGGCTTGGCGGCGTTCTGGTGTTGCAAGCTGGGCCGAATGTACTGCGCTTTTTGCCGTCGCTGCTTATTACCGAAAAAGAGCTGGCAACGGGCATAGAACGGCTTGAAGCTGCACTTGTGGAGTTTTTCAACCAATAATCGCGTCTTGACTTCCTAAATTATTGCTAATACAATAAATAGACTGGGATGTATGGATATAGAATTCGATCCAGTTAAGAATGAGAAGAATATAAACAAGCACGGCATATCACTTGCTGATGCGGGGTTGTTTGATTATGCGACTGCCAAAATCGCAATCGACTCTCGAAAGGATTATGGCGAGGTTCGTTGCGTTTCAACTGGTTATATCTATGAAAGACTGCATATTTTATGTTTTGTGGAAACACAAAATGGAGTGCGAGCGATAAGCCTCAGAAAAGCAAATTTGCGAGAAAGGAAAGATTATGAAAAAAAAACAAGAATACATTGAATATGAAGATGGTACGCGTGTACTGCTTGATGATGACGATGTTCCAGAGCTTACCGATGAATTTTTCAAAAATGCCGTGCCGTTTTCTGGTTTGCCGCTTTCCTTGCAAAAAAAACTATCCGCTATCCAAAATAAAAATCGCGGTCGCCCAGCCTCCATCGCACCAAAAAAAATGATCGCCTTTCGTTTTTCCCCTGATTTAGTGGATTTAATTAAATCTGTCGGCAAGGGCTATAATGTAAAAGTTGAAAAATTACTGCGTGACGCATTTAATAAAGGAATGATATAAAACATGAAAAAAATCGAAACCATCCTCGCTACCTCTGGCTGCGCTTCTAGTGTTCACAACAATGCCCATCGTGGGGCGGTGAATGTGCCTGTGTATCGCGCCTCCACGATATTATTCCCGACCCTTGCCGAGTTTGAGGCAGCCGATAGCGGCAACTGCCCATACCCGACTTATGGTAGATTTGGCACACCAAGCACTGAGGCATTGGAAAAGGCAATAGCCGAGCTTGAAGGTGCTGATTACTCAATCGTTACCGCCTCTGGTTTATCGGCGATTATGACATCATTGCTGGCTTTTCTGAGTGCTGGCGATCATTTGCTGATGGTTGACAGCACTTACGGGCCAACACGCCGTTCATGTGACCATGAGCTAAAGCGGCTGGGGATTGAGGTTGAATATTACGACCCGATTATTGGTGCTGATATTGCAAAACTCATCAAAGCTAACACCAAGGTAGTGTTTGTAGAAAGTCCAGGATCACTCACCTTTGAGGTTCAGGATATACCAGCGATTGCCGCAGCGGCGCACGCAAAAGGCGCGGTGGTTATTGCCGATAACACTTGGGCAACACCGCTGTTTATTCACCCGTTTGAGCTGGGAATTGATGTTTCTGTTCACTCTGCCACTAAATATATAAGCGGGCATTCTGATTTAATAATGGGCGTACTTTCTTGCAAAGAGGTACATTATAAAAAACTATTGCAAACATTCCGCAATATTGGTGCGCGGGCGAGTGGTGATGAATGCTACCTTGCTCTGCGCGGTCTTCGCTCGATGGCGGTTCGCGTTAAGCAACAATATGCGAGCGGTTTGCGTGTAGCAAATTGGCTAGCAACCCGACCAGAAGTAGCAAAAGTTTTGCACCCTGCCCTGCCGTCCTGCGCTGGTCATGAAATATGGAAACGCGATTTCACAGGTGCAACCAGCCTGTTCAGTATTATTTTGAAAGATGGCTATTCGCTGGAGGCACTAGCCGCGATGCTCGACGGGCTTGAATATTTCGGTATGGGCTATAGCTGGGGTGGATTTGAGAGCCTGATCATCACCTGCAAACCAGAAAAAATCCGCACAGCCAGCAAGTGGAAACATGATGGGTTTTTGCTACGCCTGCATATCGGCTTGGAAAATACTGACGATTTAATAGCGGATTTGGAACAGGGTCTAAACAGATTGCGCTAGGTAGAGCCTAAACCATATTGAACATTTCGTCAAAGCGCGACAACCGAAGAACTTTGTCAACCTGTCCATTCGCCGAGGCTATGGTCACCCCCTGCCCGTTTTGCATGGCTATCTTTCGCAAAATCATAAGCATCCCAAGACCAGCGGAATCCAGAAACTCAATCGCCGCAAAATCAAGCGTTACGGATTTTATGCTCGCATCCTCAGCAAGCGCGAGGACATCCTTAAACTTCATGTGATCTGAAAATGTGAATTTGCCAGACATTTTGGCAAATGCCGCATCACCATTTCTTGAAATAGATAATTCCATAAAACCAACTCCAATTTCTTCTAAAAAAACTCTATGTCATCATCTGACGCTGTTGATTGTGACGATGTAACACCCTCTACATCTTCCGCTTTTATCCAATTTTTGTCAATCAAATGCTCAAGAAACGCCTTACGGAATTCGCTTAAGGTAAATTGACTACTGATAAAGCGTGCCGCTGCCACCACTGTTTCACCGTGCGGCTCCATATCGGCTGGAAGCGTTGAAAGATGCTCAAAAAAATGACGAAGAACCCCAACCGCATTGCCAACATACTGCGTATTTCTATCCTGAAACTGCATACTGACCACTGCTTGCGAGATATTTCCTGAAATTTCTTTGGAAGTTGCCACCGCCCGCTTCATAACTTCGGTAAAGCGTTCATTCTGTGCAACCATGCCCGCAAGCAAAATATCAAGCTTTTCCTGCGCCAAAATATTATCTGACATATCGGTAGTTGCTAAATCCTCCACCAATTTATAGCTCGAATGCAAGCTGTCGGAAACTGTGCCGATGCGTTTCGCCATGTCATTGGTAAGCCCGCCAATTTCCTTGGAAACATTTTTCACTTCCTCCGCCACCACATTGAACCCCTTGCCTGCCTCCCCTGCCCTTGCCCCCTCTATCGTGGCATTAAGCGCGAGAAAATTCATCTGGCGGTTAATAGTGCGAATGCGCGTGGTAAATTCCTCAAGATAGGCAATGTTTTTTATGGCGGATTCCATTTGATACGCCATGTTCATAGAATTTTCCGACACAGCGAGAATTTTTTGCATAAGCGACGATAAAGTCTCCGAAAAAACCCCAATAAAATCACTGACGGAAATCACCTCACCAGCAACCTCAATCCCTTTGCTTAAGTCAATAACCTTCTGAATCTGCTCGCCCTGCTCACGCGCACCAGTGGCAAGACCTACAAATTGATCATTCAACCGATGGGTGTTCACCTCAACATATTTTGCTGATTCGGAAAGCAAATTGCACAATACATCAACACTTTGCCCATAAAGCGCGGTTTGCGAAATCCATGTTTTAAGCTCTTCGGCATGTTCGGTGGGTAAAAATTTACCCCCCATATCTTTCAGTAAATTTTCAGAGGCGGCAGGCTGAGGCGCAGACACAGGACGGACAGGAACTTCCGCCACCTCCGTTTCCTCATCCGCAACCTTTGAAAAAAACTGAAGTATTTTCATATTTTCTCACAAAGATGAATTATTCCGCCAGCTATCCGAGAAAGCGGCATTTCCGTTTCCACCGCGCCGATATTCTTCGCAACTTTTGGCATTCCGTACACCACGCAACTTGCCTCATTCTGCCCGATGGTTTTCGCACCCGCCTCACGCATTTTCAGCAAACCCTCTGCTCCGTCATGCCCCATGCCCGTAAGTATAACACCAACAGCTTTTTTGCCAATGTTTTTGGCAACCGACGCGAATAAAACATCCACCGATGGCTTATGGCTGGAAACATTCTCACCATCACGCAGTTTTATCACCCATTTGCCCGTCTGCGCTTCAATTTCCATATGCCTGTCGCCAGCGGCTATATAAATATTCCCCGCCTGTAACGGCTGCAAATGTGTTGCTTCCTGAACGCTCATCGCGCAAAGAGTATCCAGACGATTGGCGAATGACTTGGTAAATCCAGCTGGCATATGCTGCGTCACCACAATCGGCGGCATATTTTGCGGTAAAACTTGCAAAACTTCTCGCAGAGCCTCCACCCCGCCAGTGGACGCACCAATGGCTATAAGCTTTCCAACCGAACTTCCGCGATAGCTAAGCTGCCCTTCGCCCGCTGGCTTCTGCACCAATTTTTCGCTCCGAGCCGACATTTTTTGCTGGGCAGCGGAATGTATTTTTTTGATGAGATCTTGCTTCATAGCAAGCAAGCTCGTTTCGTCCTGCACTGCTGGCTTGGTCAGAAAATCCGCCGCACCAATTTCCAATGCGCGGATGGTTATGTCCGCACCCTTTGCCGTCAGCGACGACACCATGATAACAGGCATCGGGCGCAAGCTCATTATTTTCTCTAGGAAAGTTATGCCGTCCATTTTCGGCATTTCCACATCCAGAGTAATCACATCAGGGTTGAGCAGCTTTATTTTTTCCCGCGCATCAAACGGGTCAACCGCCGTCCCCACCACCTCAATATCTGGAGAATCCGCAAGCATCTCCGAGAACATCGCACGGATGAGCATGGAATCATCAACAATTAGTAGTTTTATTTTTTTCATCTTTTTCCTTATCATTCACCACTTGTCACTAGCCACTAAAACAACTCAATATCACCCTCAACTGGTTTAACTTTAAGTTTTTCAGCAAATTGTTTTTCCTCATCCACCACCATCATATCATCTTTTCTCGCCAGTTTCATCAGCATTGCTTTGCCCGTATCAGGATAAAAACGCAGCCGCCGAGGATAATCTCCCCCTAAATCACTGCTGGTTACCTTTAACCCCTCTTGCTTCAAAAAATTTCTGATAAAAGAAACATTTTTGCTGCCAATCATCGCCGAATTATTGATAACATTTGCACCACCAAATACTTTAGCTTCAATGCGGCTTTTTAGCCCGCCGCGCTGTAAAATTCCGTTGATTAACTGCTCCATAGCAAACGCGCCGTAACGCGTGGATTCCGCAGAGCTAGAGCCATTACTAACCGAACCACCAGCCGTGTTGTCAGGCAGCAAAAAATGATTCATTCCGCCAACCCTTGCCACAGGGTCATGCAAACAAGCCGCCACGCAACTGCCGAGGATGGTAACAATCATCTCGTTTGGCTTATCAGTTACATAATAATCGCCAGAATAAAGCGTGGTAACTTTTGCCAAGTTTTCGCGCTCGCTGCTCCTGCGCTCAACAATCGTTGTTCCGTCTGGTTTCTTTGCTGTCAGGCGATCGGTGCTACGGCGGTTAAATTTTTGCGTTTCTTCTTGGTTCATTTTCTTTTTTCTAATCCTCTACTACTTAATCCTCTGATATGTAGTTTTGTCCACCAGCTTAAAACGATCGCAAACGCCATTCAAATTTTCCGAATGCCCGATATATAAATATCCATTTGGTTTAAGCATATCCGCATAGCGCGAGAACAGAGGAGCTTGCGTTTCTTTGTCAAAATAAATCACCACATTGCGGCAAAATATCGCGTCAAACTTTCCGCTCATCGGCCAACCATCCAACAAATTTAGCGGCTTAAAGGTAATGAGAGATTTGGCTTTCGCGCCTATTTGGTTGCCTTCCACATATTTCACGCGCAAATTGGCTGGGATTTTATCTATCCAATCTTCGTCATAAATTCCGTTTCTGCCTTTTTCCACCATGTTAGTGTCAATATCGGTGGCAAGTATTTTACAATCCCTGCGGGCAAAATCAGGAATCGCCTCCATCATAGTCATAGCGATGCTATATGGCTCTGCGCCAGCCGAACAGCCCGCCGACCAAATCCTAAGGCGGCTTTCGCCCGACTTGGCAAATGGCGTAAATACATGTTTTGCCAGATGCTCAAAATGATGTGGCTCGCGGAAAAAACTGGTGAGGTTAGTGGTAATCGCATTCACCATATTACCCATTTCATCCGCGCCAGCATCACTTTGTAGGAAATCAAGATAATCAGCCACACTTCGCAAATTAAGCACGCGCAACCGCCGCGCCATCCGCGAATAAACCATGTCAAATTTATTTTCCTTCAGCACAATGCCGATGCGCTGATGCACCAGCTTGGAAATAAACTGGAAATCCCTCTGCGTGAAGTCAAATTCTCTGTCGTTTGCTTGTGGTGTTGGCATATGGATAATTGGATTATTAGATGATTGGAGAACTAGAAAACTAGAGGATTAGAGGACTAGAAAAACAAAAGAATTGAATTCTCTATTTCTCTAATCCTCTAGTCCTCAAACATCACTACTAGAATTCCTCCCACTCGCGGTCAGTACCTGTTTTCGCAGCTGGTTTGGCAACCACTGGCTTTTTAGGAACAGGCCGCGCCGCTGTTGGTGCTTTCTTCGCCACCACTAGTTCAGGAGCGTGGTGCGACGAGTGAGAGCGTGGTGCAGATGACGAGCTATCTTCTTCGCTAACTTTGAAGAATTTCATCATTGCATCCAACTCCTGCGCCTGATGCACTAGCGACTGTGCAGCAGCGGTGTTTTCTTCCACCAGCGCGGCGTTTTGCTGTGTCACTTCGTCCATTTGCGAGATTGCCGAATTGATTTCGTCAATACCTGTTGACTGCTCAACGCTGGCTGCTGCTATTTCCGAAATAATTTCCGAAACTTTTCTCACCGATGCCACAATGTCTTTCAGCGTGTCACCAGCTTGGTTCACCAGCTCAGCACCAGTTTTAACTTGGCTGTTACTTTCCATAATCAGGGCTTTAATTTCCTTGGAAGCAGAAGCCGAACGACCCGCCAGCGAGCGAACTTCGGAAGCCACCACCGCAAAGCCTTTTCCAGCCTCACCAGCACGAGCCGCCTCAACCGCAGCATTCAGAGCAAGCAAATTGGTTTGGAAAGCGATTTCGTCAATCACGCTGATAATATCGGAAATCTTCTGCGAAGATTTTTCAATATTTTTCATCGCACCAACCGCATCTTCCGCCACTTTCCCACCGCGCTGCGCTACATCGCTAGCTTCCGCTGAAAGCGTATTGGCATTTTTCGCGTTTTCAGTGTTGGCGCGAACTGTACCTGTGATTTCTTCCATAGAAGCCGCGGTTTCTTCCAGAGAAGAAGCTTGCTGCTCGGTGCGCTGCGACAAATCGCTGCTGCCCGCACTGATTTCATTGGAAGCTGAACTTACTGACTGCGCTGATTCCTTAATGCGGTTCACCATTTCAATCAGTTTTTCAACCGTCGCATTCACCGCTTTTTTAATGTCAGAGAATGTGCCTTTATAATCGCCAGTCATTGAAAGCGCGAGATTGCCATTTGAAATCTCGGTCAATACATGCACTGCCTCGCGCATACCCGCCTCGTTTTCAATCCGCGTAGTTACCATCTGCGTAATATCGGTTGCGGTTTTTACCACCCGTACAATACGCCCTTTAAGGTCGGCAATTGGGTTGTAAGAAGCTTGAATCCAGATTTCCCGCCCACCTTTGGCAATGCGTTTGAACTCTGCTGTCTGTGCTTCACCACGCCCCAAAGCCTCCCAGAATTGACGATATTCTGGCGAATTCTTATAAGTCGGATCAACAAACATTGAGTGATGCTTGCCTCTAATTTCATCCAAGCTATAACCCAACGCGCCTAGGAAATTTTCGTTGGCATTTATAATCGTACCATCAACTTGGAACTCAATAACCGCTTGCGATTTATTGATAGCATTCACCATGCCCGCAGCCGCGCCATCAAGCCACTCAACAGTTGTACCGATGCGCTTTTTATTTTGATCAAACAACGGCACAGCCACCAAATCAAAAGAACGCCCACCAACCTGAATTGAGGTTTTTGTTGTCGTACTCATCGCCGCCAACATGTTGCGTTGATGCGATGGATTTTTGTGGAAAATATCAATATTCGCACCCATTAAATTTGCCACCGAAAAGCGCGGAAGGTCTTTCTGAATATCCTTCTCCGCTTCACGCAGGAACGAAGAAACCGATTCATTCAAATAGATGATATTGAAATTTTCATCCGCCATCATCACATTACTGCTAACACTATCAAGAGCTTGTTTCAGGCGAGTATTGGTGTCCAGCGTAGATTTAAGCTGGTTCATAGACTGCGCTAATTCGCCCATCTCATCACCGCTATCCTCACCCTCAACAACCGTTGTATAGTCGCCCTGCACAATTGCCTGCATCGCGTCTTTTGATTTGCGAAGTGGGCGGCTAGCAAGCGTTCCAATGAATGAGCCAACACCAAGAATTGTGATTAACGCCACGCCCATGATGGTATATAGTGTATTCTTCGCGCTATAAATTCCTGCAAAGGCATGATCCGCTGGCTGATGCATAATCACCGTCCAGCCGAGGCTAGGCATACCGAGTATGCCTTTGCTTTTTGACCAACTAGCCGCGTCTTTTTCGCCGCTATTTTTGTCTGTTTCTATAACAGTTCCAGATTCAGCTTTCACAGCATCCACGGAAGCAGGAATATCAAGACTAGCTAGCGTTTGCTTGCCAATATTCGCAGGATTACGACGCTCCGTCTCCGCACCCAGAGCTGGGTCATAATTAAGCAGCGCAATTCCTTTTTCATCTCCAATCGCAAAAGCTATTGCCTCTGAACCGCTTGCTTTTTTCTGCGCATATACGCTTTTTACAATGTCTTCCACCAAGCCAAAGTCAGCGAAATTCGCCCAAACGCCAATCATTTTTCCACTATGGTCATAAATTGGTGCGGAGAAAGTAATACTATAGCCGTCTTCCCCCTTATATGCCTCTGACACATTTGCGTCATAATGTGGTTGTTCAATAACCGTACCATCCAGCGTCTCACTTTTGGTAAATTCTTTGCGTACAGCTTTTTGAAACCATCCAGCATCCTTGAAATTTTTGCTATAAAGCGCAGAGGTATTGAGTTCTTTGCCTTTATTATCAACAGAATTGACAGCGGCAACTTTACCATCCATATCAACAACAATCATAAGCTTATACAGCCCATAATTGGTCATATACGCATTCATAGAGCTAACCAGAGGTGTCCCAGAGGCTTTATACCAATTTGCAACATCCTTTGCGGCGGCGTTGGTGGTAAATGCCTGAACATCGCCATAGCGTTCAAATAAATTGCGATCAACCAGCTCGGCAACGCTAGCCGCAGTATTTTTCATGTCATCAAGAGCTGACTGCTGCATATCAGCCAGCTTGTTAAACACTACAGGCATCGCCGCCCCAAGCGGTAACGCACCAAAACCAAGTAAGAGTAAAGTTAGTTTGCTGCGAATTCTCATTTTGATAGCTGACATATTTAATTCTCCTATATTTATGTTTTATATGATTAATTCTATATTAGTTAGTTGACTGACTGAGGGGCTATTTCAAGGTCGTGTGGGTCAAGCAGCTTGCCAATATCCAGCAACACCACCATGCGCCCCTCAACCGCAATAAGCCCGCTTACAAAATGTTTATCCACCGCGTTATCGGTTTCTGGTGCGGGTTTTATTTCATCCGAACCAACAGTCAGAATATCGGAAACTGTGTCCGCCAATATCCCAATCGTGCGGTCGCCAACGGCGAGGATTACCACCACATTTTTAGCGTCTGGGTTGGTTAGCTGCCCTGTGAACCGCGCCCGCAAGTCAAAAATTGGAATGATAATACCGCGCAAATTCAGCACACCGCGAATATATTCTGGCGTGTTAGGAAGGCGCGTGGTTTCCGTCCACCCCTTCACCTCACGCACCATCATAATATCAACGCCATATTCCTCTGCGCCCAGCGTAAAGGTAAGGAATTGCTCGGTATTGCCGCCAATGGCAAGCTTGCCACCAGAGCTATATCCCGCTTCGTTTATTGCAACTGCTGCTTCTGCCATTGTAGTTTCCTCCTTCTTGGATTATTTTAAGCTGCTTTAGAATGAAGTTTATGTTGATTATTCATGCGTTGTTTCATGCGGCACAAGCTCGGTATGTCCAAAATCAGCGACACTTTGCCATCACCAAGAATAGTCGCACCCGACACTCCGTCCACAGGATCGGCATTTTCTTCCAGCGATTTAATCACCACCTGTTGCTGCCCGACCAGCTCGTCCACCACCAGCCCAAGTGCCATGTCGCCATTTTCCACCAGCACCACCAAAGCCCTGCTCGCATCAGTTTCCGCGCCACTAACATTGAATAATTGATGCAGATAAAGAACTGGCACAAACTCGCCGCGAACATTGATAACTACATTGCCGTCTGCCACATTTTTGGTTTCTTCTGGTTTCGGGCGCATGGTTTCAATGATATTGGCAATCGGCACAATGTAATGCTCCTGTGCCACCCGCACCACCATTCCGTCCAGAATGGCAAGGGTTAGCGGCAGAGAAATAACAAACTGCGAACCTTTATTCGGCGTGTTATAAACCGAAACTGTGCCGCCAAGACCTTCAATATTGCGCTTGACCACATCCATGCCCACACCACGCCCAGAAACATTGGTAACTGCGTCCGCCGTGGAAAAACCAGCAGCAAAAATCAGCATATCAATTTCGCTATCCGAAAGTTGCGCGTCGGGCGCGACCACACCTTTTTCCTTGGCTTTGGCGAGAACTTTTTCGCGGTTGATGCCCGCACCATCATCGCTAATAGTAATCACAATCTTGCCACCACGATGCTCAGCCGCCAGCAAAATCCGCCCTTGTTCTGGCTTGCCTTTTTCGCGGCGGATAGCAGGCGTTTCAATACCGTGATCCACAGAATTTCTAATCATGTGGGTTAACGGATCGGAAAGCTGCTCAATGATGGTTTTGTCAACCTCAGTGTTTTCACCAGCAGTTTCCATACGAATATCTTTGCCGAGCTGCGCCGATAAATCGCGCACAATTCGCGGCATCCGCGAGAAAATTGATTTCACGGGCTGCATCCGCACCGCCATCACCGCCTCTTGCAACTCGCGGGTATGTTGGTTTAGCTCGTCAATACCGCGCATGAGTTCTGGATATTGCTGCGCGGGCAGAAAGCGCGTTTGCATGGCAAGCATCGCCTGAATAATAACGATTTCGCCAACCATATTGATAAGTCTATCAACTTTTTCAATATCCACACGGATAGAGGTTGCCGCTGGCGATGCCGCCGCTGCCTTGTCTTTTTCCGCCGCAGGAACAATAGTTTGTTTGACAGGAGCTTCACCAATAAATTCAGGGTTTTCAACATTGGTTTGCACAATGTCTAAATCGCACTCGTCCTCCACAAATTCGAAAACTTCGCGGATGTCGGCTTCACTTTTTTCCGTAACCAACGAAATCGTCCAACTCAAATGGCAAATATCCTGTTGCACTTCGCTAAAGCTCGGCATTTTTCCAGTGTCACAAACGATAGTCGCTTCGCCAAGTTTTTTAAGTTCGCGCAGTAGCAACAAAGGCTCGTTACCAGTAGAAAGCAAAGAGGGTTTCGGAACAAAGCGAACCGTATAGTTGCTGATAACTTTAGCAACCGTGGTTTCCAGCGGCTTATTCATTTTTTGCAACAAAGAAGTCGCCGCAGGTTTTGCGCCACCAGAGCAAATAACTTCCAGCTCACTTTTTACTTCCGCACCATAATTTTCTGCAAGCTTTTCATTGTCACGCGCTGCAAAAACCATCTGCAAAACCACATCACGCGCCCGCAACAATACATCGGTAAGCTCGCGGGTTATGGCAAGCTCGCCTTCGCGCAGCTTATCCAGCAATGCTTCCAGTATATGAGTGAACCCCGCCATTTGCGAAAGCCCAAACGCACCAGCACCGCCCTTTATAGAGTGAGCGCAACGAAAAATAGCATTTAGTTTTTCCTTATCAGCAGACTCATCCAACTCCAGCAAATCAACTTCCATCTGCGCGAGGAGTTCCAAGCATTCGGTGATATATGTGTCTTTGAATTGCGCCATTGGATCGGTCATAATCTTACGCCTCGCCGCAAACTTTTTTTACTACCTGCACCAATTTTTCAGGGTTAAACGGCTTGACAATCCACCCCGTCGCGCCAGCACTTTTTCCCTCTTGTTTTTTGGTATCGTCACCCTCGGTGGTGAGCATCAAAATCGGCGTCATTTTATATTCCGCCATCGCCCGCAGAGCGCGAATAAGCTCGAACCCATTCATATTCGGCATATTGAGATCGGTCACTACCGCGTCAACTTTTCCGCCTTTTAATTTCTCCAAAGCGTCCTTGCCGTCTTCAGCATCAACCACTTCAAAACCAGCGGCTTTCAGTGTAAAACCAACCATGTCACGCATGGTTTTAGAATCATCAACCGCTAGAATTTTTTTCGCCATAATTTATACTCCCCAATTATCTATAATTATCTTTTATAAGGCAAACTGCGCTCCAAGCCCAAGATCGCTCCACGCCGAACGAAACGCATCAGAGGCATTTTTTATTTCTGTTTTTTGTGCTTTTCCAACTTGTGAATTTCCCACCTGTGAATTTCCCACCTGCAAATTTCTTGTTTGCAAGAACGATGCCAAAAGCTGAGCGCAAGGCGTGGTAAGGCGCGAAACACCAGAAGCATCAAATTCTATATCATCAGTGGAAGAAATTTCCTCAGCGAGCAGCGCGTGGAATTGCTCAAAAGCATCACTGCTCAGCAGCTCTGGCAAAGCTATGTTTTTTGCCGTATTATTTGCCGTCATGGCACCCTCCGCTTAACTAAATTGTTCGCATAAAAAACGGGTTGTATTTCTCTTTAGTAACACAACTATTTTTTAGGTATAGAAGTTTTTAGTAAAGAAACAATTAACGGAGAAAATTATTTTTGCACAATTTTTTTGCTCGCACAAATAACCGAATTTCCCGCATCATTATAAGCAACAGAATCAAAGCCACAATTGCGTGCAAGCATAATCCCACGACCATGTACATCATCATCCGCGACATATTCACGGATATATTGTTTCCAATTAAATCCCGCACCCTGATCGGTTATGGTAATGATACATATTTCATCAGAGGAAAACAAAGCCACATCCACATGCTTATTTGCATTTTCAGGCATGGCTTGCCGCGCATTAATTTCATCTTCAAACCCACCATTAAAAATTAGCTGCTGTTTCTCGGCGTGGGTTATTCCAAGATTGCCATGCTCAATGGCATTGATTAGCAGCTCATAAATCCCAAGAGCCGCAAGAGATGGTGCAGGAAAATATTCCGACAGCACAACAGAAAGATCCGCGACCTCATGCAGCATTTTCAATTTATAATATTTTATGCTCATCAAATATTCCCACTTAAACCATCAAGTTTATATGGCAATAATTGATTTTTTATTAATTTTGCGAAAAAATGCGCGAGAAAAACAACCAAAAACAGCTATGCGAGCGGATTAAACTATATAGAGCAACCGCCTTGTGGAAACATACTGAGAGTTTGGAGAATGGTGCCGCTTGTCGGATTCGAACTGACGACCTACCGCTTACAAGGCGGTTGCTCTACCCCTGAGCTAAAGCGGCACAAGACAAATAATGGGCAAATAATAATTGCGCCGACAACGGATAGCCGACAACAAAAAACTGTCAAGGAAAAAATTGGCACGGCTATTGCTTCCTAAAGCTAAAAACAAAAGGGAAAAATATGACAACGGAAATTACAATTTATGCCCAGCCAGAGCGCAATCTCTCGCCATATCAACAAAAAATGGCAAAGGGTTATGATGTTACCAATGATAATTTTTTGGGTGCGGGCGGCGTGAGCTTCAAATCAGTGCTGGATATTTTTAACCCGCTGCAACAATTGCCTGTTATTTCCACTGCCTACCGCGAAATTAGCGGCGACACGATTTCAACTGGCTCGCGCTTGCTGGGCGGCACACTGATCGGCGGGCCGATTGGCTTTGCTGTCGCACTACTCAATGAAATTGTGCAAAGCGGAACGGGAAAAGACATTGGCGGAAATCTTTTCGCCGCCGTCACGGACAAATATAATCAAACGGATAAATTAGCGTGATCACTACGCACCCAATATATTGCAACTATTGCGCTAATAATACCACTAACAATAAGCATATTATAGGTTGATAAAAAATCGAGATGCACAAACCACCAGCCAATAGTTATCGGCAGCCACAACAGCAGCGAAATAAACCACCCTAGAAATTCATAAAAACGCGAGTAAGAATAATTCATAATACCACCTTATAGTTGTATTATCATTCTGCTCTTCTCAATTTTTAATTGCAAGAAAAATTATATAAACAATTACTATATAACGCACTGTGCAACTTTATTCTGTCATTCCGCCGCAGGGCGGAATCTATGCCAAGCCACTTGCTTTATAAAACGCCGATAGGCATGGATACCGACCTTCGTCGGTATGACAAGACGAAAAATCAGTGGCTTACAAATCTATGCGCGCTCACCAAACAACGCCGTCCCAACACGAACGCAGCTCGCGCCCATCCGCACCGCCACTTCGTAATCGCCGCTCATGCCCATGCTAAGCTCGCGCAGATTATTCCGCTTGGCGATTTCACGCAGCAAAGCAAAATGCGGCGCGGGCGGCTGATCAGCGGGCGGGACACACATCAGCCCAACAACTGGCAATTGCAACTCGTCCACACAATATTTTATGAATTCATCCGCCTGCGCGGGAAAAATCCCTGATTTCTGCGGCTCTTCGCCAGTGTTGATTTGGATATAGAAAGAACGAGTGCGGAGTGTGGAGTGTGAAGTGTAGTGCTTACTCAAAGCCTCTGCTAACTTTGGGCTATCCACACTCTGAATAACATCAAAAAGTGCTAGTGCCTGCTTCACTTTATTAGTTTGCAATGCCCCTATTAGATGTAGTTTTATATGCGGATATTTTTCCCGCAAGCCGCCCTGCCCCCACTTTTCCGCCGCTTCTTGCACGCGGTTTTCGCCAAAATCGGTGATGCCCGCCGCAATCGCCTCTTCTATATATAGGGCGGACTGCGATTTACTGGCAGCAAGTATAGTAACGGCTGGCGCAGCAATGGGCGAAGCCCCCCTCGCCTTTTCTATATCATCCGCAATTTTTTGCAATTTATCTTTTATATTCAACATACTATACTTCCTCTTTCCTAATCCCCAATTCCTAGCCCACAGCCCCTGTCTGTTGCCATATTGCCACAGACGAAGGGAAAACACCATTTCAAACCCCAATTATTTTCATTACGACTTGCAAGGGCGATTTGTTTGCATAATAACATGCCTAGGTACAAGCATAAAGCGTCGTGATTGCGCCTTGTGTAGCCTAGAGTGCCAATCATCTACTTGAAAAGTATATGGGCATAAATGGTTTTAGTCACAGTGTTTTTTAACTTTAATAAGGATAAGATTATGAAAAAAATTCTTCTCGGTACATCGGCTTTGGTTGCTGCTGCTGCAATATTCGCAGGTGCTGCAAACGCTGCTCAAACCCCAAAAGTAACCGTTGGCGGTACTTCTGATTTCCAAGTTGGTATCGTTGGTGAAGATAACGATGCAAACCTTCGCTCTGGCGCATTCCGCACCGAAACCGAAGTGAATGTAAAAGTTGATGCGAAAACCGACGCTGGTCTTGGTTATGGCGCACAGATCGACCTAGCTCTTTCTGGTCATAATGATCAAGATAACAACACCGACCAACTTAACCATAGCTGGATCTATGTTGATGGCGCATGGGGCAAAATCGAAGGTGGTTCTACCTACGGCGTTGCTGCTAACATGAAAGTTGATGCTTCTCGCATCGCTCGCGCTACTGGCGGTGTTGATGGTGACTTCACCTATTTCGTAACCCCGACCTCTGGTCGCGTTATCGCTACCCCTGATTTGTTCCTTGATTATGGTACGACTGGTGCTGTTCAACTTGGTGATGAATCACAAGAAGCAATCAACAAAGTGAACTACTACACTCCTCGTTTCTCTGGTTTCCAAGCTGGCGTGAGCTATTTGTTTGACACCACTGCTTTAGATCGCGGTATCAAGCTTAGCCGTGCGGACAACACCTCTGGCGAAGCTGAAAATGTATTCATCGGTGCTTTGAACTATCAAGGCAAATTCAGCAATGTTGGCGTTGAAGTTGGCGCAACTGGTGAATGGGGCAATGCTGAAAGCAACACCCAAGAAGATCTTCGCACCTATCAAGTTGGTGCTAAAGTTTCTTACATGGGCTTCAGCGTAGCTGGTTCTTATGCTAACCTTGGTGACAGCTTACAAACCAAAACCACAACCAATGACAGCAGCACCTATTTCTGGACTGTTGGTGGCGCGTATGAAACTGGTCCATTTGGTGCTAGCGTTACCTACCTAGCTAGCCAAGTTGATGGTGGTACTACCCATAACGATTTCAGCAACCTGTCTTTCGGTGTTGACTATAAACTAGCAGCTGGCTTAACCCCATATGCTGAAGTTAACTTCGTTGACATTGATCCAACTGGTACTGCTAACGACAATGACGCAACTGTGTTCATTGCTGGTACTCAGCTTTCTTTCTAGTCCTAACTTAGGTTAGAAAAAAAATTAAGGGCGGTGCTTGCACCGCCCTTTTTTTGTACCCGTCATCCTGTGAGTCGCAAAGCGACTGCACAGGATCTCGTGCAAATTATCCAAGATCCTGCGCTCGGCTACGCCGCCGCAGGATAACTGATGACGCTTGCACCATGTTTTTTTTATGTTATAAGTTTGCCCACCCCGCACTTGTTGCGGGGTCTGGAAACAAGCGTATAGTCAGCACTTGCAGCCCCAGACCCCGTTATAAAAACGGGGTGACACGCCACACAAATGGAGAAAACCACCAATGAAATCACTATTCCTTGCCATCTCTGCCCTCCTCATAATTTCCGCCTGTTCTGGAATAAAAGGCGAAGCTCCCACTGCTGTAAACCCGCGCGTTGAACGAGAAACTGCCCGCGGCAAGGTTACGGGTGATGATGGCTTGCTAGTAATCGGTGAAAAAACCGACAAGACCGCCAGTGCATCGCCGCTTGGCGTGAATAGTTTCCTATGGCGAGCATCGCTTGACACGCTGTCTTTCATGCCGCTAACCTCCGCCGATCCCTTTGGTGGCACTATTATAACTGACTGGTATGAAGACCCAGAAGCAGTTGGTGAACGCTTCAAAATCAACGCGATAATCCTTGACAAAACCTTGCGAGCAGACGGCATCAAAATCACTGTCTTCAAACAAGCAAAAGATAAAAAAGGCGCGTGGAAAGACCAAATAGTTGATACAAAACTCAGCCGCACGCTGGAAGAAACTATTTTGACACGAGCCAGAGAACTTAAGATTAACCAAGGGAAATAGTGTCAGTGTCGGTGATCGGTGTCGGTAGTATTTACTTACCTACACTAGCACCGACACCGACACAACAACGCTATGACCGAACCAAAAACCACAGAAAACACCCGCTACAACTTCCGCGAAACTGAAGCCAAGTGGCAACAGCGCTGGGCAAAAAACAACAGCTTCGCCGCCAGCATTAACAGCGAGAAGCCGAAATACTTCGTGCTGGAAATGTTCCCCTACCCGTCTGGAAATATCCACATGGGGCATGTGCGAAATTACACGCTCGGCGATGTAGTGGCACGAAGCAAGCGAGCGCAGGGGTTTAATGTCCTGCACCCCATGGGTTGGGACGCGTTCGGCTTGCCCGCGGAAAACGCAGCGATTCAAAATAATTCGCACCCAGAAACATGGACGCTGGCGAATATTGAAACCATGCGCGAGCAACTAAAACTCATAGGACTGTCTTATGATTGGTCGCGTGAGCTGGCAACTTGCCTTCCTGATTATTACAAGCACGAGCAAAAATTTTTCCTAAAATTTCTGGAAAATGGCTTAGCATATCGCAAAGAGGCGGAAGTCAACTGGGATCCTGTGGACAACACGGTGCTTGCCAATGAGCAAGTAATTGACGGGCGCGGCTGGCGCAGCGGTGCGCTGGTGGAACGCCGCAAATTATCGCAGTGGTTTTTGCGGATTTCTGATTTCGCCGAGGATTTACTCGCAGGGCTAGACGGCTTAAAAGAATGGCCAGAAAAAGTCCGCCTAATGCAGGAAAAATGGATTGGAAAATCGCAGGGAGCTGTTGTCACGCTCAAAGTTCTTTGCGCCAAACCTGACAAGCCTGTAATAGAGAGCAGCATAGACATATATACGACAAGACCTGATACATTTTTCGGCATGAGTTTCTGCGCGATTTCTACTGGTCATCCCCTTGCCAAAGATATAGCCGCACATAACCCAGAAGCCGCTGCTTTCATCGCTGAATGTAATAAGCTTGGAACATCCGAAGAAGCGATAGAAAAAGCCGAGAAAAAAGGGTTTGATACTGGATTAAAAATCAAACATCCGTTTGAAAACCGCGAAGTGCCACTATATATCGCCAATTTCGTGTTGATGGATTATGGCACTGGCGCGATTTTTGGTTGCCCAGCGCATGACGAGCGCGACCACGAATTCGCAGTTAAATATAACCTGCCGATTTTGCAAGTGGTTGGCGATGATGACGCACTTATAAACTCGGATTTTCTCAATGGCTTGTCAGTCGACGAGGCAAAAAAACGCGCCATCGCCGAGCTAGAAAAACTCGGAATTGGCTCAGGCAAAACCAATTATCGTCTGCGCGATTGGGGCATTTCGCGCCAACGCTACTGGGGTTGCCCGATTCCGATTATCCATTGCGCTTCGTGCGGTGCAGTGCCTGTACCAGAGGCGCAGCTTCCTGTTGAGTTACCCAAAGATGTGAGCTTTGAAAAAGCGGGTAATCCGCTGGCCAATCATCCGACATGGAAGCATGTGAACTGCCCGAAATGCGAAAAACCAGCCACCCGCGAAACGGATACATTTGACACATTTTTTGAGTCGTCATGGTATTATTTGCGTTACGCAACCACGCCAAGCGCAGACCCGCTGGAAAAATCCGCGCTAAACTATTGGCTGGCTGGCGGCGTTGATTGCTATATCGGCGGCATTGAACACGCGGTTTTGCATTTGTTATATTCGCGCTTTTTCACCCGCGCCCTCGCCAAATGTGGCTTGCTGAATTTGCAAGAACCCTTCAAACGCCTTGAAACGCAGGGGATGATTTCCCACGAAACCTATAAAAACGCGGAAGGCAAATGGTTGTCGCCTGATGAGATAGGGGTTAGCAATTCTGGATTAGGGGTTGTAGAAATAAAAACTGGCAAACCTGTTACTGTCGGGCGCATTGAGAAAATGAGTAAGTCCAAGAAAAACACCATTGACCCGCGCCATATTATCGCGACTTATGGTGTGGATGCGGCGCGGTTGTTCATGCTTTCCGACAGCCCGCCCGACCGCGATCTGGAATGGACAGATGCAGGGATTGAAGGTGCATGGCGGTATATCGGTCGGCTGTGGCGGTTAGTTCAAGAGGCTTCAGGCTCTAGGCTTCAGGCTTCAAGTATTTCTTCCGAAGCCCAAAGCCCAAAGCCCGAAGCCCTAATTCGCCAGACCCACAAAACCATCGCCGCAGTCACTGACGATCTGGAAAAATTCCATTTCAACAAAGCCATTGCGCGAATTCGTGAGCTGACTAATCTAATTGAGGATACCAAACCTACAGCGGAAAATTCAGCGGCAAGGAATGAGGCAATAATTGCCGCAATTCATCTGATAAATCCGTTTATGCCGCATCTCGCCGAAGAATTATGGGCGCAACTGGGTAATAAAGACGAGCTGGCAAACCGCCCGTTTCCGATTGCCGATGCTGCGTTTTTAATTGATGATTCGGTGAATATCGCGGTACAAGTAAATGGAAAATTGCGCGGTGCGTTTGAAGCAAAAAAAGACGAAGATAAAGCGATTTTGGAAAAAACCGCCCTTGCCCTGCCGAATGTTGCGGAGTCTATAAAAGATAAAGAAATTAAAAAAATAATCGTCGTAGCGAATAGGATTGTGAATGTCGTGGTTGCGTAGAAGAGTGTGGAGTGTGGAGTGCGGAGTGTGGAAAAAGTCGTTTTTTCCTATAAGGATTCTTACACTCTACACTCTATACTCCACACTCCTAATCTGCTTTTCCTCCTGCGGCTTTCAGCCTGTATATGGCACAAAATCTGCGCTGCCTGCCAATTCTCCTGTTCTGGCTGGGGTAGTCATCGTCGCAAGCGACAGTGGCTCAACCACCAGCGTTCTTGCCTCCAGTTCCGACACCAGCAATAATTCCGCAAATAGAATATCCCGCCAATTCTCACAAAATCTGGAGGATTTGCTCGTTCCTTCCACCAAAACCACTGCACCTTTATACCGCCTAGAAGTTTCGCTCTCGCAAACCAATACAGGCATCGGCATTTCGCGGGACGGAACGGCATCGCGCTATAACCTTACCATAAATTCTGGCTATAAATTAACGCGGATTAGCGACGGAAAATTGATTGATAACGGCGCAATCAGCAGCGTCACCAGCTATAACAACCCGAGCAATCAATATTTTTCCACCTATATTTCCGAGCAAGACGCAAGGAAGCGCGGTACAGCTGAGCTTGCCGAGCGATATTTGCAACGCTTGAGCGCGATTACCGAAAAAACCAAACCAACCGAGCCAGTTGCCATACAACCGACCATCATGCCTATTCAAATAACGCCAAATGAAAATCGCCCCCAAATTAATTGATGGTTTTTTGAGCGCACCCGCCCGCGATCACCGCGCCGCGCTGATTTTTGGTGCAGATGGCGGCGTAGTGCGCGAACGGGCGGGAAAAATTGTAAAATCCTTTTTGGGTGCGGCGGCTGGTGACAGCTTCGCCAAAATTGAATTCAGCGAGGCGGAAATCCTCGCCGACCCGACCAAGCTTGCCGATGAACTCTCGGCTTTCAGCATGATGTCGCCCAAGCGCGTTATTATCATTCGTGATGCAGGTAGTAAAATCAGCAAAATAATTGAATCTGCCGCCGCCTTTTTTAACAAAGACAGTTTTGTGATACTAACAGCGGGCGAATTGGAGAGTAAATCAGCTTTGCGGGTATTTTGCGAAAAAAGCCCAGACTTTGCCGCCATCGCCTGTTACCGCGATGAAATCCGCGATATACAATCGCTCATCAGCCAAAAATTCAGTGAGGCAGGAATTCGCGCCGAGCGCGAGGTGGTGGAATATTTAGTTACGCAACTTGGTAGCGATAGATATGTTACTTATCAAGAACTTGACAAAATAACACTCTATGCTGGCGAGGAAAAAATCATCAGCCTTGCCGCCGCGCAAACGCTGGTTGGCTACAACCAAGACACTAAGTTAAACGACTTACTAAATGCCGTTGCGGATAAAAATCTGGCAAATTTGGAAAAACATTTAAGCCAAAATATCCGCGAGGGCGTGCAGCCAATCCTTTACCTTCGCTCGCTGCAACGCTATTTTAGCCG
Organism: Rickettsiales bacterium; assembly: GCA_005792635.1. Lineage (GTDB taxonomy): Bacteria > Pseudomonadota > Alphaproteobacteria > Rickettsiales > SXRF01 > SXRF01. Next base: position 21,621 of record SXRF01000068.1, on the reverse strand, counting down.
ACTCTATGAAATCCGCGCAAAAATGACGGCAAGCGGGCAAAGCGCGGAAATGGTGATTGCGGGACTCCGCCCGCCTGTGTTTTTCAAACAAGCTCCAATCCTCACCCGCCACGCGAATAGCTGGAGCGCGGAGAATATCGTTAAAGCTTTGAAAATTATAGTTTCGGCGGAACTCGCTTGCAAAAGCTCAGACCTGCCATCAATCCCCGCCAGCAGCCGCAAATTATTTCAAGTAACGCAGGTGAGATAAGGCTAAGCCAAGCTGACGCCAGATATATCCGCCTCGCGGATGAATGGCATTTTTTCAATTTTATTGCGCGGAGCTTTATCCGAGAATTTTTTGGTAGCAGGTTCATCAGGAATTGCCTCGCTGCTCGCCAATTTCGCGGCTAGATTTCCAGCCCAGCTTTGTTCTTGGCTGTCCGATTTCTCGCCCAATTTGTCAGCGCACGGCAGAATGCTAATATTATGATATTTATCCAATTTCCCGAGCAATTTGCGGTATAGCTCGCTGAAACTTGGTGATGATTCCCCCATATGCTCCACCATCCGCGCCGTCACCCGCGCCGCCACTTCAGGGATTTTATCTGGCGGCAATTTATGCAGCTCATCAAGCAACCGCGCCTGCACCTCGTCAATGTCTAGTTCTTTCTTACCATACGGCAATACTAAACGAGTTGGATATGGTGGAACGGTAAGAATAGCGTTACCAATAGCACCAACCATGTCACTATGCGGCTGCCCATTAACTATCAATTTTTTGTTCTTCGCCCTGTCATACACAAAAGAACTCTGAGCGATCATCTCCGTAAATGAACTGGTTATCCACAGAACTTTTTGGCGAATTTCCCCCCAATAGGTGGTTGGAGGGTTGTTTGGATCTTGTGTTTGCGCGGTAAGCCCCATTATCTTACCTGCCACCATACCAAGACCAGCGGTAAAAGTGAATTTATCCTCGGTTTTAGCAGTCAGAAATGCTTCTTTTACATTACCTTTCATTAGCTCCTTAAAACCTGCACCTACTTTACGATAATTAAATACCAAAGCCAATGAACCAAGTGTCCGCAAACCAACCTCACCAAGCCGTACAGAATTTCTTTTCAAAATACCAGTCGGGCTTCGGTCTTTATTATGCTCTCCTAATTCCTTATCATTCATGTAAGAAAGTTTGCGAACATCATCCGGCGAGATTTTTCTCTCATTTTCTGGTAAATAACGATTTATCTCATCCGCAATGATGACATCAAATTTTTCTAGACCTTTAACATCTTCCTCTTTCTGACCACCAAAAATATAATTGATAAAATTAGCCGTTAGGTTCAAAATCGCGAACACGCCAGTTGCGGGATCGAATTTTGGGCTTAATTTACCAGCAGCAGCATCTTTAGCAGAAACCGTGTTAAACGCTGAATATAGCGTCATCGACTGCCCGACAACGCTAGACCCACCGCGTAATTTCCAACCATTTTCTTTTATCCACGGCAAGAATGTTTTCTTTTCCTCAGGAACTGGCTCGAATTTATCGCCCTGTGCCGTGGAAATTTTGCTGAATAACTCTTCCTTAGGGATTGAGCCGTGGGCAATAATAACCGTATGACCTTTGACATAGCTCTGAGCGACTATTGTCTGCCCCGCCGCCGCTAGCGATTCCTTGGCATGTTCAACATCAACTTCATGTTTTACAAAGAAAAATGCGGTGTTGCTCGCGTCGTCAAAATCGACTGACGCAAAGATAGACTTTTCATCCTGATTATTGTTACGATAAACTGTCACAAAAACAACCCCTTACAGATAAAAGCTCTGCACCATATTACACACAAAAACACCATAACACAATATTTTTGAAAGTTATATGACAATTGTGTGAAGATTGCTTTTTTGGGTACTCTGTACTCGGTTATTGGTACTCGGTAAAAATTAAGGATTCCCGAGTACCGAGTACGCATCACCAAAATACCAGCTAAAGTGGCAAATTATCGTGTTTTTTCCATGGGTTCTGGATATCTTTGCTCCGCAAAATGGAAAGCGAACGACAAATGCGCCAGCGGGTGTTCTGCGGGCGGATGACATCATCAATAAACCCGCGCGATGCCGCCACAAACGGCGAGGCGAATTTCTCGCGGTAGTCATCAATTAGTTTCTGCTGCTCTTCCTCATTGGCATATTTCCCGCGGAAAATGATTTCCACCGCACCTTTTGGCCCCATAACCGCGATTTCCGCGCTTGGCCAAGCATAGTTCACATCGCCGCGCAAATGCTTGCTGCTCATCACATCATACGCCCCGCCATAAGCCTTGCGGGTGATAACGGTGATTTTCGGCACTGTCGCCTCGGCATAAGCAAACAATAGCTTCGCGCCATGTTTAATAACGCCGTTATGCTCCTGATGCGTCCCCGGCATAAAACCCGGAACATCAACAAAAGTAACCAGTGGAATGGAAAAAGCATCACAAAAACGGATAAACCGCGCTGCTTTGCGCGAAGCGTCAATATCAAGACAACCCGCAAGCTGCGTCGGCTGGTTGGCAACAAAGCCAACGGTATGCCCCTCCATGCGCCCAAAACCTATGATAATATTCTTCGCATAATCAGGCTGAAGCTCAAAAAAATCGCCCTCATCCACCACGCGCTCAAGCAATTCCTTCATATTATAGGCTTTGTTTGGACTGTCTGGCACAAGAGTATTAAGCGACATTTCCACGCGGTCAGCAGGGTCAGAAGTCGGGCGCACAGGCACACCGCTGCGGTTAGAAAGCGGCAAGAAATTGAACATGCGGCGCACTTGCAGCAACGCCTCAATGTCGTTGTCATACGCCAGATCGGCAACACCAGTTTTATGAGTGTGTGTGTCCGCGCCGCCGAGATCTTCTTGGCTAACGATTTCATGGGTCACGGTTTTAACTACATCAGGCCCAGTCACGAACATATATGACGAGCCGCGAACCATAACGATAAAATCGGTAAGCGCAGGCGAATAAACCGCGCCACCAGCGCATGGTCCCATAATCACCGATAGCTGCGGCACAACACCCGACGCCAAAACATTGCGCTGGAAAATTTCCGCAAAGCCGCCCAGAGAATCCACGCCTTCTTGAATCCGCGCACCGCCAGAATCCAGCAAGCCAATCACAGGCGCACCAACTTTCATCGCCATGTCAAGAATTTTACAGATTTTCTGAGCGTTGGTTTCCGAAAGTGAGCCGCCAAGAACGGTGAAATCTTGGCTATAAATAAACACGATACGACCGTTAATTGTTCCATGCCCAGTGACGCAACCATCGCCCGGAACTTTGTTTTTCTGCATATCAAAATTAGTGCAGCGATGCTCAACGAACATGTCAAATTCTTCGAAAGAATCGGGATCTAGTAACACCTCAATGCGCTCACGCGAGGAAAGCTTACCCTTTGCATGCTGAGCGTCCACCCGCACCGCGCCGCCGCCTTGCCTTGCGCGTTCGCGCTTATGCTCTAGCTCATGAATAACAGAATTAGGATGCACCCCTGTTTTGCTGGTAGTCTCGTGTTTTTCAGTGATAGTTACGCGTTTATTGCGGGCAAGAGTCATCATTTTTTGGTGTCTCGTGGTTAGTGGTTAGTATGTCGATGTAGTTAAACGATTTATTACGCCTTTAGCAAGCGCAAAAACTGCAAATTTTTATTTGTTTCTGAGAATTTACATAAAAATTAACCAATAATTCAATTTTTATTAAGCTTTAATTAACGGGGGGGGGTGGTAAGATTGTTAATGATTCCATTGTTGAATGTCAGCGTGGAGCGATAACAAAAATATAAATTATGGAGAAATTTTATGCCTTATATGAATAAAGACGGAGAAATGCTTTTGACTGATGAAGAAGCAAATGACTTAAATAAACGGCTTGAGACTGCTCAACAGCCACTTATTGTTGATAATAAAACTTCTGATAACAAACTTATAAACGGAGACGGTCGCAGTATCATTATTAGTGGAGATGAAGACAAATCAGATATAACAATTATTGGAGGTAGTATAACAGACACAAAAGTGAATGAAAGAACTAATGTTCAGCGCAACTATGAAGATGTAACATTTTATTCCCAAGGATCGTACGGAAATGTCAAACTTGAACACACGCATCTTACTAATCCTAAGATTCAAGCTAATCGAGCTATAGAGCTTGGTACGGTGGAAATGGATGGTGTTGGCGGTAAAGAAATCGCCTCTGACAGAGATGTGGTAAAAATTGATTCTTTGGGTATTGATACTAACAAATACCTCAGTACCGACACAGTTATAAAATCCCCAAAAGGAGTGGTAATTAAAGACTTTGGCGATATGGAATCGCAAAAAATTGAAAATGGGCGTGTAGTAGAAACGCGAATGGATCGCGTAACTATTAATTCACCCGTGTTGGTTTTGCCTGAAGCAGTTGACGGTCAACCAACAATTTTGCCGCCTGATGATTACAAGGGTACAGTAATTAGATTACCTAAAGACACACTTGAGAATAACCCCAAAGCAGTAGATCAGGCAATTGATAAAGAAGTAGCAAGGCAAGAGAACGAACGCGAACGCGCGATACGAGCCGAAGATGCAATGAAAAAAGCTCAGAAAGAAGCCGAAGCGGCTGGTTGTACTGGTAAGGATTATAATTGCACTGCGGCATCACATGCTCACGATAAGCCAGCACCGACAATTAGTGGTGAAAAAGCGCAAGCACCGAATGGTGCTGCTCGTTAGTCACGGCCTTAACTTTGCCATACCGCCGCAAGGCGGTATGGCAAAGTAATTCAATTGATTAACTCACCTCACCAGCTCCAAAAATTTCTCCGCATCAATAATTTCTTGTTTCATATTGGCGGCGCGTTTGTCAGCCTCTTCGTCCCTGCCCCATTGTTCCGCCTGATGCTCTTCTTCGAGGCGTGAGAGGGCGAAAGCTTCGATCGCGCTTAAATGTTCCTCACACACGGCAATGGCAAGCACCAGCGATGAAAACAGCGATGACAAAACACAAAATGCCGAGAGTTTCCATTCGTCAAGCGAAGCCAAATAGCGTGAAATAGCTTTGTGTAGATTTGGCGATTGCTCCACAGGCATCACGCCGCTAGTTACCTGCCAATAAGCGTCAAAACGCGCACCAGCCCATTTCAAAACCTCGCCCCATTTTTCATCTTGCTCTTTTGCTAGCTTTTCCGACCCCGTGGCGCGGTAAGTCAGCGTGTCACTATCCACATACACCATCAACACCTCAATGATGTTTTCCTTCGCGGGCGCAATTTTATCAATGGCGGTATAAGCAAGCGCGGTCAGCGGCATGTTGGTTGGCGTATATTTTTTTCCCGATTGCCATTCAAGCTCAATCGCCGCCGCCAAAGCAGAATTAGGAAGTGAAAACGGATTTTTTGCAGGTGTTGTAGTTGGTTTTGTCATTTATTTCTTCACCTCTATTCCCAGATTCTTAAAACTTTCTTTCATGTGCGGCGGCAGTGGAGCGGTTATATCAATTTTTTTTCCGCTGCCAAAGGCGGGAATAACTATACGGCGAGCATGTAGATGCAATCCGTCACTAATTCCGACATCAGCGATTTGCGAGCTTTCACCACCATATTTCATATCGCCGACAATCGGGCAACCAATCGCCTGCGTGTGTACACGCAACTGATGTGTGCGACCAGTGAGTGGCTTAAGCTCGAGCAGGGCAAATTTCCGCGCCAGATTTTCCACGACGCGATATTCCGTGCGGGCAAATTTTCCCTCTTCATCATCCACCGCCACCCGCTCGTAAGAATCCGCACCATGCGCGGCTTTCAGCAAGCGATAATCAATAACGCCAACTGCCTGCATCGGGCAACCATGCACCAAAGCAAGGTAAGTTTTTTCAATATCCTTGCCTGCAAACATTTTCGCCATGTGGCTTGCCGTGCGTGAATTTCGCGCCAGAACCAAAACTCCGCTAGTATCCCTATCAAGCCTATGCACTAATTTCGGGCGTTCTTTAGCATCAAATTTCAAACCGTCGAGCATATCATCAAGGCTTTTAAGAACCTTTGTTCCCCCCTGCACCGCTAGCCCAAACGGCTTATTTATGATGATGATATTCGCGTCTTTATATAACACCAAGCCTTGCAGCATTTTTGCATCTTGTTCGCTAGCTAGTGGCTTTGCTTTTACAAAGAAAAACTCCGCGCCAAGATCAGGATAACTTATTTCACCGCCAGCCACAACGCGCTGTGAAGACTTGGCTTTTTTGCCGTCAAGACGCACATCTCCCTTGCGAAGCATTTTTTCCAACATAGCATGTTGCAGACTTGGAAAATGCCGTTTGAACCAACGATCCAATCGAATGTCATTATCGTCATCCGAAATTATTTGTTTTATCATATTTTTCCAAATTTAATTAGCCACACACCAAAGAAGAGAGCAGCGATTGATAAGAGTATCGAAGAGATAATATACAGTGCGGCTTGCATAGTTTCACCGCGCTCATAAAGATAAAAAACATCCAAACTAAAGCTAGAGAATGTAGTAAAGCCACCAAGCACACCAACGGCAAATAGCAAGTGTAGATTTTTCCCGCGTTCAGGCAACAAATTCGCCATATAGGCAATCCACGCGCCCATAAGGAATGAACCTATTATATTAACCGCCAGAGTGCCATAAGGGAAATCAGCGGCAGAATTTTTGCCGATTATTGACATAGCAATATATCTTGCCGCAGAACCAAGCGCACCACCAGCCATTACATAGAGTATTGAGAATAGTTCCATATTTCATCTATATTGCACAGATAATAAAAAAGCAGCCCATTATAGACTGCTTTTTTATTTATTACAGTGATAAACTCAAAACCAAAACAGCTAATTCTTTTTGTAATCTTTCGCAATAGACAAAATGCTATAAACAAACAATCCCTTGCCAATAAAATAAAGCCCAAAAGCTAGCGGCATCTCCCAATCATTTCCGTGACTGCCAGCAGCTTGGTATAAAAACACCAAACCAGCCAGCACGCAAAAACTAGACGGGATGAGCGGATGCAATTTCATAGAAACTACTAAGCCGCTGCTTCTTCGATCACCAGCCCAGAATCTTTGCCTTTTGCTGATTCATCGCGGTCAACGAATTCGATAATCGCCATCGGAGCATTGTCACCATAGCGAAAACCAGCTTTAAGAACGCGCAGATAGCCGCCTTGACGGGTTTTATAGCGTTCAGCAATTGCTGAAAACAATTTGCTGGTTTGAGTTTCATCGCGAAGCGATGACAAAACCTGACGGCGAGCGTGAAGATCCCCACGCTTTGCCAGAGTTACCAATTTTTCAACAATCGGACGCAAATCCTTCGCCTTTGGCAAGGTTGTAGAAATCTGTTCGTGTTTAATAAGTGCAGAAGCAAGGTTAGCAAACATAGCTGTGCGATGTGCTGATTTACGACCTAGCTTGCGACCTCTCATAGCGTGACGCATTTTTATTCTCCTTAGTTGTTAGTGGTAAGTGGTGAGTGATGAGTGATAAGTTAGTAAGAAAATCTTACCACTTATTACTTAGCACTCGCCACTCCCTAGTATGGATCCTCGTATTTACGAGCGAGTTCTTCAATATTTTCTGGTGGCCAGCTTGGTATTTCCATACCGAAGCGCAAACCAATTTTTGCCAGTTTTTCTTTGATTTCATTAAGTGATTTACGCCCAAAGTTCGGGGTTTTAAGCATCTCACCTTCGGTTTTCTGAACCAAATCACCAACATAAATAATATTGTCGTTTTTCAGGCAATTTGTCGCACGAACCGAAAGCTCATCCAAATCATAAACCTTTTTGAGCAAATACGGGCTAAACGGAAGCTCTGGTTTTGCATCTTCTTTGCGCTCAACTTTAGACTCTTCGAAATTGATAAATAATTGCAACTGATCCTGCAAAATGCGAGCAGCAAGAGCAATCGCATCTTCCGCAGTGATAGAGCCATCAGTTTCTATAGTCATAGAAAGCTTGTCATAGTCAGTTATCTGACCAACACGAGCATTTTCAACTTTGTATGAAACTTTAACAATCGGGCTAAACAAAGCATCAACAGGAATAAGACCAATAGGCGCATCAGCCGCACGAGCAGCACGCACATAGCCCTTACCAGTTTCCACAGTCATTTCCATATTAAGCTTTGAACCTTTGTCCAAAGTGCAAATGACATGTTCTTTATTGATAATTTCAACATCGCCAGAAACCTCAATCGCACCAGCCTTTACTTCACAAGGACCAACAGCATTAAGCGTAACCCGTTTTTTTTCTGAACTACCAGCCTTAATACGCAATTCTTTGATGTTCAGAATAACATCGGTCACATCCTCACGCACACCAGGGATTGAGGAGAATTCATGCAACACACCCTCAATTTTAAGAGTGGTCACCGCAGCCCCCTGCAAAGACGAAAGCAGTATGCGGCGCAAAGCAACACCAAGAGTATGCCCAAAGCCACGCTCAAGCGGCTCAGCAACAATCGTTGCTTGGTTTGGATTGCCCTTAGATTGAGACACATCGAGCTTTACAGGTTTAATTAAGTCTTGCCAATTTTTTGCTAACATTTTTTTCTCTCCCAATAGATGAGTAACCAGCGATTAAGCGGTAAATATTTTATACACGACGACGCTTTGGCGGACGGCAACCGTTATGCGGAACTGGCGTAATATCTTTAATCGAAGTAACGGTAAAACCAACAGTTTGCAATGCCCGAAGTGCCGATTCACGACCAGAACCAGGCCCCTTCACCACAACAGCAACAGTCTTCATACCATGCTCCATCGCCTTACGACCAGCATCTTCAGCAGTAACCTGCGCCGCATAAGGTGTAGATTTACGCGACCCCTTAAAGCCATGATGACCAGCCGACGACCAAGACACAGTGTTCCCTTGGGTGTCAGTGATAGTGATGATGGTGTTGTTGAACGACGCGTTCACATGCGCAACACCAGTGGTGATGTTTTTGCGTTCGCGTTTCTTAAGCCTTGCGGCACCAGCTTCTTTAGCAGCCATTGTTTTGTTATCCTTTTATCATTTCTATTTACCAGATCCCGCATCAAATGCGGGATAAGGGGAATCCAAGCAGCAAAACTGCCAAGTTTTCCCCTTACTTAGTTGCAATTTTCTTACCAGCGATTGGCTTAGCCTTACCCTTGCGAGTACGCGCATTGGTATGCGTACGCTGCCCACGAGTAGGCAATTTCTTACGATGACGAAGACCGCGATAGCAACCCAAATCAACCAAACGCTTGATATTCATGGAAACTTCACGGCGCAAATCACCTTCCACCGTATAATCACGGTCAATAATCTCACGAACGCGAATCACTTCCGACTCCGCCAGTTGATGAACACGCTTTTCAGGCGGCAAACCTGCTTTTTCGCAGATTTCCGTCGCCTTCACGCGACCAATACCATGAATATAAGTAAGCGAAATATCAAGACGCTTAGCAGAAGGAATATTTACACCAGCAATACGAGCCACAAAAAACCCCTAAAAATGAATAAGTTACTAAAAATACGGTTAAAAAATACGGTTAAGAGGAGGATGGATAATAGTAAGTTTATCCGCCCCGTCAACAGTTTTATGCAATTTTTTCTTTCTGTTTTACAATTTTATCAATTTGTTTAGTTACATCAGCAATTTCCGCCATTCCGTCAACAGGGGTTAAAATGCCTTTGGCTGAATAATATGGCAATAGCGGAGCGGTTTGCTTATGATAGGCTTCAAGCCTAGCCGCCACTGTTTCCGCTTTATCATCTGCACGGCGAGAAAATTCAGTCGCACCGCACTCGTCGCAAGCTCCAGAAACTTTAGTTGGCTTAAAGCTGTCATGATAGCCAGCACCACATTTTGCACAGGAAAAACGACCAGCAATGCGCTCGGTGAGTAACTTATCATCAACCTGAAGCTCAATTACAAAATCTAATTTTTTGTTCTCCGCCGCAAGCATTTTGTCCAACGCCTCCGCCTGTCCAACCGTACGCGGAAAGCCATCAAGAATGAAGCCATTTTTGCAATCATCCTGCGCTGTGCGATCATGAATCAGGCTAATAACTAAATCATCAGGAACTAGCCCGCCACTTGCCATAATATCTTTAGCTTTTTTGCCAAGCTCACTGCCAGAAGCAACCGCTGCCCGCAGCATGTCCCCCGTAGATAATTTTGCAATTCCAAGCGAAGAGCGCAAATAATCCGCCTGCGTACCCTTCCCTGCCCCCGGAGGCCCTAGTAGGATTAGTTTCATTTTTTCTTACCCTTTAGGCGAGATTTTTTAATCAAACTCTCATATTGATGAGCAAAAAGATGCGACTGAACCTGCGTTACAAAATCCATAACCACATTCACCACAATGAGCAATCCAGTTCCGCCAAGTTGGAATGGCACAGCATATTTCGCCACAAATATTTCAGGCATAACGCAAACTAGCGACATATACAGCGCACCAACAGCAGTCAGGCGAGTAAGGATAAAATCCAGATAATCCGCCGTTTGCTGCCCTGGACGCACACCAGCTATAAAGCCGCCATTTTTCTTCAAATTATCAGCGGTTTCAGTTGGATTAAACACCACAGAAGTATAGAAAAAGCTAAAAAACACGATAAGCCCAATATAAGCCGCAATATATAAAGGCTGCCCATGTGCGAGGTATGTGCTGATAGTTTGTAATATTCCAGAGCCGCCTTCCGCATTAAAACTAGCGATAGTAAGCGGAAACAAAAGCAAAGAACTCGCAAAAATCGGCGGAATAACGCCAGCGGTGTTGAGCTTTAGCGGCATATGGTTGGTATCACCACCAAAAACCTTATTGCCAACTTGGCGTTTTGGATATTGGATTATCACCTTGCGTTGCGCCCGCTCCACAAACACGATAAGCGCGATTAAAGCCAAAACCGCAAGTATAATAAACATAACCAGCGGTGTTGAAATAACACCTGTACGCCCTAATTCAAAGGTCTGCCCGATTGCACTTGGAAGCCCAGCGACAATACCCGCAAATATAATAAGAGAAACGCCGTTACCAATTCCGCGAGAGGTAATCTGTTCGCCAAGCCACATTAGGAACATCGTACCGCCAACCAAAGTAACTGTAGTGGTAAAACGGAAAAACACACCTGCCTCAATCACCGCCGAACCTTGTTCACCGCGCATACCCTCAAGCCCAACAGCAATGCCGTAGCCTTGCAATGCCGCGAGCAAAACCGTGCCATAACGAGTATATTGGTTGATTTTTCTGCGCCCCGCCTCACCTTCTTTTTTCATTGCCGCCAACGACGGAATGGCAAAAGAAAGTATCTGCATGATAATAGACGAGGAAATATACGGCGTAACCGCTAGTGCGAATATCGTCATCCGCGACAATGCACCGCCAGAGAACATATTAAACACACCAAGAACGCCGCCCTGATGTTTCTTAAATATTTCAGCTAGAATATGAGGGTCTATCCCCGGAACTGGAATATAAGTACCGATACGATAAACAATGAGTGCGAATAAAACAAACCAAAGCCGTTTCTTAAGCTCCGTAGCGCGAGAAAACATACCAAAATTCATGTTAGCGGCTAGGCGTTCGGCGGCTGATGACATTTTTTTGCAAGTTCCATTATATAAATACGACAAATACCAGAACCCCGCCTCTTGGGCGGGGATTTCGGAAAGACTTAAGCGGCTGTTTCACTAACGCTTACGGTAACCTTACCGCCAGATTTCTCAACCGCAGCAATAGCCGAAGCCGAAGCAAAATTAACTTCCAAATTGATTTTAGAAGCAATTGCACCCTTCGCCAGCAATTTCACTTCAGTTGCGGCTTTACGAACCAAACCAGCATCCTGCAAAACTTCTAAATTCACAGTTTTCTTTGCATCCAAAGAACCAGCATCAACAGCTTTTTGAATTGCACCAAGATTTACTGTTTCATACTCATGACGAGTGTAGTTGTTAAAGCCGCGCTTTGGCAAACGGCGGTGAATTGGGGTTTGACCACCTTCAAAACCATTGATGCGAACACCTGTACGGGCAGTCTGACCTTTACCACCACGACCACAGGTTTTACCTTTGCCAGAGCCAATACCACGACCAACACGCATTTTGCGATGTCTTGCGCCTTGGTTGTCTTGTAATTCATTTAATTGCATAGCTTTTCTCTTTTATATTCGTAATTACGCGTTTTCAACTTTTACCAAATGGCGCACCTTATAAATCATGCCGCGAACAGAAGGAGTATCCTCCAAAACGCGAGATTTATGGCGTTTATTCAAACCAAGACCAACTAGAGTTGCCTGCTGATCCGAACGACGACCGATAGAACCTATCATCTGTGTAACTTTAACTTTGCCAGAAGCCGCCGCCGTAGAAGCCGCAGCTTTTTTTACAGCTGGCTTTGCAGCCGCCTTAGTTTCTGTTTTTTTCGCTTCTGGTGCGCTAGCTGATTTTGCTGCTGCCGCCGCCTTTGGAGATTTTTTTACTGCATCGGTTACCATATTACAATTCCTTAAATTTTAAGCTTCAGCAGTTTTTGCTGATGAAGTTTTTCCCTCACGACGATCCACAATCTCACCAACAACTTTACCGCGTTTCGCAGCAATAGCTCGTGGAGATTTCATGCCTTCAAGTGCATCAAAAGTTGCTTTAAGCATGTTGTGTGGGTTAGAAGTCCCAACCGATTTAGCCACCACATCTTGCACACCAAGAGCTTCAAATACTGCACGCATCGGCCCACCAGCGATGATACCAGTACCAACAGGCGCAGTGCGGATGATAACTTTACCCGCGCCAAAGTGACCATATAAATCATGATGCACAGTCCGACCTTCACGAAGCGGGAAGCGAATCATTGATTTTTTTGCCGAATCTAGAGCCTTACGCATTGCGTCAGAAACCTCTTTCGCTTTACCAGCACCATAACCAACACGACCTTTGCCATCGCCCACCACAACCAGTGCAGCAAAACCAAAACGGCGACCACCCTTTACCACTTTGGCAACACGGTTAATGGACACCAACTTGTCAATCAAATCGCTGCCTTCTTGAGTGGTTTTCTTTTCATTGCGTTCTGGACGAGCCATCTTTTTATTCCTCAACTAATTTTTGTTATTTATTGCTAAAATGCTACACTATTAGAACGCTAGACCAGCAGCACGAGCAGCATCAGCAAGTGCTTTTACACGACCATGGAACAAATATCCACCGCGATCAAACACTACTTCTTTTACATTAACTTTGCTAGCACGAGTAGCAATTAGCGCACCAATAGCTTTTGCTGCCTCTATGCTCGCCGAAGATTTAACCTTGCCTTTTACTTCCGCATCAAGAGTAGAAGCAGCAGCAAGAGTTTCCCCTTTGGTGTCATCAATCAATTGTGCATAGATATGTTTCCCAGAGCGAAACACGCTAAGGCGCACACGGTTATTAGTTTGCTTGCGAAGCGCAAAACGAACTCTCTCCTTACGGCGTTCAAACAACGCTTTAGATTTTACGGCCTGACTCATAGTTTCTTCCTTACATTCAATCCATCAATTTATCCAGTTCCCGCAACAAGTGCGGGACAAGGGGAATCTAAGCAGCAAAGCTGCTAAGATTTACCCTTATTTTTTCTTCCCTTCTTTTTTGCGAACAAATTCGCCTTCATAGCGAACCCCCTTACCTTTATAAGGTTCAGGCTTACGCAGTCCGCGAATTTCAGCGGCAACTTGACCAACCAATTTTTTATCAAAGCCAGAAATCGCAACAGAGGTTGGCTTTTCACAGACAATACTGATTCCTTCTGGAATAGCAAATTTAATTTCATGGCTAAACCCAAGAGCCAATGTCAAATATTGCTTATCAGCAGCGGCACGGAAACCAACGCCTTGAATTTCAAGACGAACAGTAAAGCCCTTTGACACACCTTCAACCATATTGTTCACTTGGTTGCGAGTCGTTCCCCACATTGCACGCGAGCGAGCATCTTCCTTGTTAATAGGAAGCACAATAACATTGCTACCCTCAACTGCAACCGTAACTTCTGGTGCTAGTTTAGCCTTCAGCTCACCCTTGCCACCTTTTACAGCAATTTCACCGGACTTTACTGAAACAGTAACGCCTGATGGTATTGCAACTGGCTTTTTACCTACACGAGACATTTTATTTTTCCTTAAGAACAAATACTAAAAACTAGAATACTGAACAAAGAACTTCGCCACCAACACCAACCTGACGCGCCTTGAAATCAGACATAACGCCACGAGATGTTGAAAGAATTGCAATGCCAAGCCCATTGAAAAATTTTGGCAAATTAGAAATCTGCGCATAAACACGGCGACCAGGTTTAGAAATGCAGTTGATTTCCTTGATAACCCGTTCACCTTCATGATATTTCAGCGTGATTTCAAAATCAGCACGGCTACCATCAACGACTTTTTTATAGTCCTCAATAAAGCCTTCTTCTTTCAAAACTTCCAAAACATTACCAAGCAAGTTGGTCGCTTGGCAACGAACAGTAGCAAGACGAGCCGCCTGACCATTGCGAATAAGCGATAACATATCAGCAAGACGATAATTCATTGACATAATTTTTTCCTCTACCAGCTAGCTTTGGTAAGACCCGGAATTTTCCCGAACGAACCAAGCTCGCGCAGTTTAATACGCGATAATTTGAATTTACGATACACACCGCGGGTACGACCAGTAAGTTCGCAGCGATTCCGCACACGAATCTGCGCTCCATTGCGCGGCATTTCCGATAGCTTAATCTGCGCCTGCAAGCGTTCTTCAAACGGAAGCTCGCGGTTCATGATGATAGCTTTAAGTGCTGCGCGTTTAGGGGCAGCTTGCTTTGCTAGTTTAGCGCGGGTGTTATTTTTATTTATTGAACTTAGTTTAGCCATCTTTCAATCCTTATTTAACAAAAGGCATGTTGAGAGCAGAAAGCAAAGCTTTCGCTTCTTCATCAGTTTTTGCGGTACTGCAAATGATAATATCCATACCGCGGATTTGGTCAATTTTATCATAGTTGATTTCTGGAAATACAATTTGCTCTTTCAAACCAAGCGCATAATTTCCGCGACCATCAAAACTTTTATGCGGAACACCACGGAAATCGCGTACGCGCGGCAAAGCAGTATTGATTAAACGATCCAAAAACTCATACATACGCTGCTTACGCAGAGTAACTTTGCAACCAATCGGCATTCCTTCACGCAATTTGAAACCAGCGATAGCTTTTTTGGATTTAGTAATCATTGCTTTTTGACCAGAAATCAAGCCAAGCTCGTTCACGGCAGCTTGGATGGTTTTGCTATCAGCAACAGTTTCACCAACCCCCATATTTATTACAATTTTATCCAACTTAGGAATCTGCATTCCATTCTTATAGTTGAATTTTTTTTGCAAATCAGCACGAACGCTCTTTTCATACAAAGCCTGCAAACGCGGGGTATAGCCAGCATCACGCTTGGTATCGCCAGTCGCCACAGCTTCCGCTTTTGGTGCTTTTTTAGCTTTTGTTTCTTTAGTAGCCATTATACTGCCTCTCCCGAACGCTTAGAAACTCGTATCTTGCGCTCTCCTTCAAATTTATAGCCCACACGAGTTGGCTTGCCAGATTTAGCGTCAATCAGCGATACATTAGAAACATGAAGCGCAGCTTCTTTTTCAATGATGCCACCAGCCGAAGTACGGCTCGCCTTGGTATGACGCTTAACCATATTTACGCCACCGACTACAACACGCGCCTCATCGGTTATCACTTTGGTGATAACGCCCTTCTTGCCTTTTTCTTTACCAGCGATGACAACAACTTCGTCACCCTTTTTAACTTTGAATTTTTGTGCCATTATAACTATTCCTTACAATACTTCTGGCGCGAGAGAAACAATTTTCATAAACTGCTTCGCACGCAGCTCACGAGTAACTGGCCCAAATATACGCGTACCAATTGGTTCATTTTGCTTGGTAAGCAATACCGCAGCATTTTTATCAAAACGAATAGTGCTGCCATCTGGGCGGTGAATATCGCGACGAGTACGCACGATAACAGCGCGATGCACCTCACCTTTTTTCACTTTTCCACGCGGTATAGCTTCTTTGATAGAAACCACGATAACATCACCCACGCCTGCAAATTTACGCCCTGCACCGCCAAGAACCTTAATGCACATCACACGACGAGCACCAGAATTATCAGCAACTTCAAGGTTAGATTGTTGTTGTATCATATTCTAATTTCCTAACTTCTATCCTTGGTAAACAACTTGCCAGCGCTTGGTCTTGGAAATCGGAGCAGATTCAATGATTTGCACCTTATCGCCAACCTTAAACTGGTTTTTTTCATCATGCGCCGCATATTTTTTAGAACGACGAATGGTTTTTTTATAAATAGGATGCGCAACTTTACGATCAACCCGTACAGTTACGGTTTTTTCGTTTGCGTCGCTAACGACTGTTCCTTGTAGTACGCGCCTTGGCATGGCTTATTCCTTCTCCGTTTTCTTTGGCTTCGTTTTTTTCGCTACTGCCTTTTTAGGGGCGGCATTATTAGCACCATTCTTTTCTTCGTTCAAGAGGGTTTTTGCACGAGCGATAGTGCGGCGAGCCTCCCTAAAACCTTGCTTATTTTCCAAAGAGCCAGTTGCCGTCTGCATACGCAGATTGAACTGTTCCTTCTTTGATTCCAATATGATAGAGTTTAACTCTTCCGCAGATTTTGTGCGTAATTCAGAAGTTTTCATGATTATTCCCCTTCATTCACACGAGCAACAAATTTGGTTTTAATTGGCAACTTCGCTGAAGCCATGTCAAAAGCCTGCCGTGCAACAGCTTCTGGAACACCATCTACTTCAAAAAGAATGCGCCCCGGTGCAACGCGAGCAGCCCAGAATTCTACAGAACCTTTACCGCTACCCATGCGAACTTCCGCTGGTTTGCGAGTTACAGGAAGATCTGGAAAAATACGAATCCACATACGACCAACGCGCTTTACATGACGAGAGATGGCACGGCGAGCCGCTTCAATCTGACGCGCTGTAATACGCTCTGGCTGCATAGCTTTCAGACCATACTCACCGAAGTTAAGAGTAAAACCACCTTTAGACGCGCCTTTAATGCGCCCCTTATGAGCTTTACGATATTTAGTTTTCTTAGGACTCATCATAGTCGGTTACCAATTTCCTAGTTTTCAGTTGACAAGATTTCCACAGGCACAGCATCAGCCGCCGCTTCAATCTTTTTTTCTTTACCAAGGATTTCTCCCTTATAAACCCATACTTTCACGCCGATTGTGCCATAAGCAGTTTCGGAACGCGCAACACCATAGTCAATGTCTGAACGCAGAGTATGCAAAGGCACACGACCTTCACGATACCATTCCATACGCGCAATTTCTGCGCCACCAAGACGACCAGACACATTTATACGAATCCCTTGCGCACCAAGACGCAGGCAAGATTGCACCGACCGCTTCATCGCACGGCGGAAAGCAACACGCTTTTCCAGCTGCTGAGCGATTGATTCAGCGATAAGAGTCGCGTCAAGCTCAGGCTTTGCCACAGGCACGATATTCAGATGAATTTCATCTTTCGTGAATTTAGCAAGATCCTTCTTGATTTTATCAATATCAGCACCTTTTTTACCAATAACCACACCAGGGCGAGCAGTGTGAATGGTGATATGCGCCTTTTTAGTTGGGCGTTCAATCACTACTTTGCTCACACCAGCAGCATCAAGGCTCTTTTTCAAATATGCCTGAATTTTGAAATCTTCATGTAATTTCGTAGCATAGTCAGCACCCGCGAACCAACGCGAATCCCAAGTTTTGTTGATGCCAACACGAAAACCAATTGCGTTTACCTTCTGACCCATATTATGCTTTCTCCTCTTTCTCACGCACAATCAGCGTCAAATTTGCGAATGGTCTAAATACACGAGCCGACTTACCACGACCACGGGTATGCATGCGTTTCATAACTAAATTCTTACCAACAAAAGCCTCTTTAACATAAAGAGAATCTACATTCAGGTTATGGTTGTTTTCAGCATTAGCAACCGCTGATTGCAACGCTTTTTTAACATCAACTGCAATGCGCTTGCTGGAAAATGAAAGCTGATTTAGTGCCGCGCCAACAGACATGCCGCGAATTAAACCCGCCACCAAATTAAGTTTTTGCGGACTAACGCGCAAACGCTTGATAACCGCCTTTGCTTCCGTTGGGGCTAATGCCCGTTCTGCTGATTTCTTACTCATACTATGTCCTTATTTTTTAACAGCTTTTTTGTCTGCACTATGACCGTGGAAAGTGCGAGTTGGCGCAAATTCACCGAATTTATGCCCGATCATATCTTCATTCACAGAAACAGGGATGAACTTCTTGCCGTTATAAACGCCAAATGTCAAGCCCACAAATTGCGGAAGTATAGTTGAACGACGCGACCAAGTCTTAATAACCTGATTTCGTGCCGCAGCCTTTGCAACTTCTGCTTTTTTAAGCAGATAGCCATCAACAAACGGGCCTTTCCAAACTGATCTAGCCATAGATTTTAGTGGTCAGTGGTCAGTGGTCAGTGGTCAGTGAAGAAACATTCATCACCACCAGCAAATTCACCAAACCGTTTTTCCACTCCTCCTTATAATTTAAAGTTTTACCCAACTAATCACTAGCCACTAATCACTAGCCACTAGCACTATTTCTGATGTCTGCTACGAAGAATAAGCTTGTTAACCTTCTTCTTCGAACGAGTTTTTGTACCTTTTGTGCCTTTACCCCAAGGTGTTACAGGATGACGACCACCAGAAGTGCGCCCTCCACCACCACCATGTGGATGGTCAACTGGGTTCATCGCCACACCGCGAACTGATGGGCGAACACCAAGCCAACGGCTGCGACCAGCTTTACCAATGGTTGCATTCTGATGGTCCGGATTGGAAACCGCACCAATGGTAGCCAGACAATCTGAACGGATAAGGCGTAATTCGCCAGAACGAAGTTTTACTTGTGCGTAACCACCATCTTTACCAACCAACTGAACATAAGCCCCAGCAGCGCGAGCAAGCTGACCGCCCTTACCTTCTTTTAGCTCCACATTGTGAACAATTGTTCCCACTGGAATATTTTTAAGCGGCATGGTGTTACCCGGTTTAATATCTGCTTTTTCAGAAGATATAACCGTGTCGCCAACTGCCAAGCGTTGCGGCGCAATGATATAAGCCTGCTCGCCATCGCTATATTTAATAAGAGCGATAAACGAAGTGCGGTTTGGATCATACTCCAAGCGTTCAACAGTAGCCGCAACATCAAACTTACGGCGTTTGAAATCAATGATACGATAAGACTGCTTATGACCACCACCCACGCGGAATGCTGTAAGGCGACCATAGTTATTGCGTCCACCAGATTTGCTTTTGCCTTCAGTAAGCTTTTTAACTGGCTTACCTTTGTAAAGCTCGCTACGATCAACCAAAACTAGCTGGCGTTGCGCTGGGGTTGTAGGTTTGAAACTTTTGAGAGCCATGTTACTTTACTCCCCCTTCTAGGTTAATTGCACTACCTTCTGCCAAAGTAATAATGGCTTTTTTAGTATCATTTTGCTTGCCAAGAACATTGCGGAAACGCTTGGTTTTTCCAAGGCGGCGAAGAGTATTAACGCTCGCCACTTTCACGCTGAACAAAGCTTCAACCGCTGACTTAATATCCGCTTTCGTAGAATTAAGAGCCA
The DNA here is from genome assembly GCA_005792635.1 of Rickettsiales bacterium. GTDB lineage: Bacteria > Pseudomonadota > Alphaproteobacteria > Rickettsiales > SXRF01 > SXRF01. The sequence continues at coordinate 1,947 of SXRF01000068.1, read as the reverse complement.
CATTGAAAATAACCTTGTTCTGTTCAGAAACCGCAGTTGACTTCTCGGTAATGACTGGCGACAAAATCACATCATAGTGATAAGCGCGAGCCGATGCCTTGCTTTCTATTTTCTTTGCTTTTTTCATTTAAGCCTCTCTTCAAGTTGCTTTACAGCATCTTTCGTCAAAATCAATTGCTTATGACGCAAAATATCATACACATTCGCGCCTTGCTGCGGCAATACATCAACAAATTTAATGTTGCGTGCTGCTTTTGCAAAATTTTCATTAACCGCCGCACCATCAATAAATAGCGGAGCGTCCCAACCATTTTTAGCAAAAAGCTCACTCATTGCCTTGGTTTTTGGCAGTTTAACATCCGCATTTTCAATGATTATAAGCGTACCATCCGCCTGTTTAGAAGAAAGAGCAACGCGAAGGGCAAGTTTGCGAACTTTTTTCGGCAGTGAAATCGCATGGCTGCGAACCACTGGTCCAAAAATCGTAGAGCCACCGCGCATCTGAGCCGAACGCATAGAACCTTGGCGAGCATTACCAGAACCTTTTTGTTTGAAAGGCTTTTTACCAGTTCCGCTAATTTCGCTAATAGTCTTGGTTTTATGAGTGCCAGACTGCGCTTTAGCACGCTGCCACTGAACCATGCGATGCAAAATGTCCTTACGCACTGGCGCACCGAACACCGCATCAGAAAGCTCAATCTCTCCAGCTGCTTTATTTTCTAATGTAACTACTTTAACTTTCATATTTTTAGTCCTTTTTTCCTTATGCCTGTGGTTCTACAGGAGCTTCGGCAATCTCAGAAATTTCTGGCGCAACCGTCGCAGCTTTACGAACGCCAGCTGGGAATGGAGCAAGCGGATGCGCACCTTTTTTACAAGCGTCCTTCACCAATATATAACCATTTTCAGCACCCTGAACCGAACCTTTTACAAGAATAAGTCCACGATCATCATCAACAGATACAATCTGGAGGTTTTGAGTAGTGATTTGCACAGTCCCCATGTGACCAGCCATTTTCTTGCCTTTGAATACACGCCCCGGATCTTGGCGTTGACCAGTTGAACCGTGCGAACGATGCGATACTGACACACCGTGGGTCGCTTCCAAACCAGCAAAATTGTGGCGTTTCATAACACCCGCAAAACCTTTACCGATGGTGTTACCAACCACATCAACAAATTGCCCTGGGACAAAATGGCTAGGAACAATTTCTGCACCAACCTCAACAACTGCATTTTCAGCAACACGGAATTCCGCAAGCTTGCGCTTTGGCTCAACTTTCGCTTTTGCATAGTGACCACGAAGTGATTTAGTAACATTTTTCACCTTCGCCGCACCAACACCGAGTTGCAAAGCATTGTAGCCATCTTTCGCAACGGTTTTATGCGCTACCACTTGGCAATTTTCCACCTGCAATACGGTCACAGGTGTTTCCACACCTTCCTCCGTATATACACTCGTCATGCCGAGCTTTTTTGCTATAAGTCCTGTACGCATTACGCTGCCTCCGCCTTAATCTTAATGTCAACGCCAGAAGCAAGGTCAAGCTTCATCAAAGCATCAACCGTCTGCGGCGTTGGATTGAGAATATCAATCAACCGTTTATGAGTGCGAATTTCAAATTGTTCGCGTGATTTTTTATCAATATGTGGCGAACGGTTAACCGTGAAGCGTTCAATACGAAGCGGCAGTGGAATCGGCCCATTAACCTGTGCGCCTGTGCGCTTCGCAGTAGAAACTATTTCAGCGGTCGATTGATCAAGAACACGATGATCAAACGCCTTCAGCCAAATACGAATTTTTTGATTTTGCATTTTTAACTACTCCAAAATTTTCGCAACGACACCCGCACCGATGGTATGACCGCCCTCGCGGATAGCGAAACTAAGACCTTCTTCCATCGCGATTGGCGAGATTAGCGTTGCTTCAATGCTAACATTATCACC
>SXRF01000067.1 GCA_005792635.1 Rickettsiales bacterium | reverse complement strand
TCTACCACCTTATTCTCCAGATTATAACCCCATAGAACAAGATTTCGCTAACATCAAAAAAAGGCGCATCTTTGCACCACAAAATACCACGCTAGAACAAATCATCAAAATGTATAATTGTTAAATAAAGTCACTATACAACGCCGTGCCGTCCATATTGAGGACAGCCGATGTTGTACCCAAGAACTCGGCATTTTCTTGGGGTAAGCCAAGATTGCGAAGTCCTTCAAAAAGTTTCACCAAAGCCAGCTTAGAGCTGCCAGTGGCAAAACCTACGACGAAAGCCTCTTTGAAGGCTTGCCACAGTCGCCATGGGGAAACCCTAACGGCAAACCAAGCAAACCCGCAAAGTAGGGAAGTTTGCAAAAAATTGCCAAGCCAAACCAGCCCAACAATTCCCCCGCAAGCCTCCCAAAGCTTACCGAAATCTCCGTTGGTGGAGAGCTTTGCCACAGAGGCAAAAACCACCCACGGAGATAGAACCCGCACCGCCCAACCAAGAACAAGAAGTATTACCTTCTTGATTTTGGCACAAACTTTGGAGATAGCGGATTGCTCCGTTCCTCCAAAGACTGCGTGAAGCAGTGTGGTTGCGATTGCTGCAATAATCGCCCAGAAGTTTTTATTCCCCCAGACGCTTGCTTGCTCAACCACCTTGGTGTCCATACCAGCAATCAATTCCTTGATCGCTGATGCGTCCACGAAATGGTATCCCCAGTAACGGAAGATACCATAAGTGAGGACAACCGCTACCGCCCCAAAGAAGGGGAAATAGACAGCCATCCCTATTAGGAAAAACCCAGAATGTTTTCTCAACATCCCAGAAATCCCTAAAAACAAGGCTGTGAAGGCAATGCCAAAGGCAGCCCAAGAAACAGCACTGATGAAACTTTTAGAAAAAACATCTAGCAAAGCTAAAATGTCTTTACCCAAAAATTTCGCAAAAAACATCGCAAGCGGTATCGCAAGCAATGTTCTTACCAACAAAGTTTTTTCGGATGCAAAGATTGCACCCAAAAAAGTTTTGATTTTCATGATAAGTCACCTTCCCAAATGAATTTGGGCGTGAAAAGGAAGCTTTTGCTTCCAGATAAAAGAAAAGTTTAGGATCAATCCTAAACTAAACGGTTGGCACAAAATCCCTGTGCAAAAAACTTTTTGCAAAAAGTCTGAAAACATGTTAACCATACCATGATTATCAACATGATACAATATATTAATATATGATTAACGCCCCCCTCTTTTCCGCCGTTGTTCTAACTCTGTTCCCCGAGATGTTCCCGAGTACGCTTGGGCATTCGCTGGCGGGGAAGGCGTTAGAAAAAGGCATTTGGTCGCTTAAAACTGTGCAAATACGCGATTTTGCCATCGATAAGCACAAAACGGTGGACGCCCCGCCATATGGTGGCGGAACGGGCATGGTGCTAAAGCCTGATGTGGTGAGCGCGGCGGTTGACCACGCCAAAACCTTACTTTCACGAACTACGGACTACGGACTACAACCTACGATTATATACCCTTCTCCCCGCGGCGTCCCACTCACCCAAAAACTGGTAGAAAAGCTTAAAAATGAGCATCTTATCATCGTTTGTGGGCGGTTTGAAGGGCTGGACGAGCGGGTGATAGAGCATCATAACATGCTGGAGGTTAGTCTTGGCGATTTTATCCTCTCGGGCGGGGAAATTGCCGCGCTGGCTATTATTGATGCTTGCGTTCGCTTGCTTCCTGAGGTAATAAGCAAGGGATCTGCGCTATCGCAAGAAAGTTTTAGCTCGGCTTCAGAATATGCTAGACTTCTTGAATATCCGCATTATACTCGCCCCTCATTTTGGAATGGAAAATCTGTCCCTGAAGCCCTTCTTTCTGGCAATCACAGCCAGATTGAGCAGTGGCGACTGGAACAGGCAAGGGCTATAACTGCGGCACGACGCCCAGATTTGTTTGATAAGAAAAAGGAATAAAAAATGAATATATTGCAAAAAATCGAAGCTGAAAACATGGAAAAACTTGCTGCTGGCAAGCGTTTGGATGCTTTTTCGCAAGGCGATACCATTAAGGTTGGCGTGCGCATTATTGAGGGCAACACTGAACGCACCCAGATTTTTGAGGGTGTGTGCATCGGCAAGAAAAATGCTGGCGTTCGCTCTTCTTTCACTGTGCGCAAGCTTAGCCACGGCGAAGGTGTTGAGCGTGTATTCCCGATTTATTCACCACGCGTTGAAAGCGTTGAGTTGGTTCGCAAAGGTGAAGTTCGTCGCGCGAAACTATACTATCTGCGTGGTCTGACTGGGAAAGCAGCGCGCATCACCGAAAAACGCGAAGTTCGCAAGGTCGAAGCGTAGTTTTTCGCTTAAGAACGCAAAAAATCTCCGCTCAGTCGGGGATTTTTTTTATAAAATACTTGCCATTTATAGCAAGGTTATGTTAATTTATTGGAGTTAGCATAAATAATAATAACTTCCATAACTTTTCCTAATTTTATTATAAACAAGAAATAGAGCGTATATGGATAAAGGCAAAAACCCATTTTCCCCTGGGGCTGGAACTCCTCCACCAGAGCTTGCTGGACGCGAATCTTTATTGGAAGACATTTGCGTTGCACTTGAGAGAATAAAGGCGGGAAGACCTGAGAAGAGCATGTTTATTGTTGGTCTGCGCGGAGTTGGGAAAACAGTTCTTCTGGTAGAAATCAAATCATTAGCAATAGAAAAGGGCTATAAAGTAGCTTATGTAGAGGCTCATGAGAGCAAACAAAAAAAATCTCTTCCTGAACTACTCGCCCCCGAGCTTAGAGCAATTCTTTATGAATTAGATAGAGGAGAAAAAATTGCCGCTAAAGCTCGCCACGCACTTGGAGTTCTCAAATCATTTATAAATGGGCTGAAATTAAAATGCAGCGGAATTGAAATAGGCTATGACGCGGAAATTGGCGTTGCCGATAGTGGGATGCTAGAAACCGACCTGCCAAAATTATTTTTAGCCGTCGGAGAAGCCGCAAAAGAAAAAGAAACGGGCGTTGCCATCATAATTGATGAATTGCAATATTTAGAAGAAGAAGAACTAAGCGCACTGATTATGTCTGCTCATAAGGTCGCGCAAGAAGCACTTCCCGTTATCGTTATTGGCGCGGGACTTCCGCAACTGGTTGGTAAAGCTGGAAATTCTAAATCCTATGCCGAACGATTATTCTCTTATCCAGTTTTAGATAAATTGGAAAAAGATGACGCAATCTCCGCCCTGCAAAAGCCTGTACAAGAGCTGGGTGTAGAATTCACACAAGAAGCCCTTGACGAAATCGTGCAAGCCACCAAAGGATATCCATATTTTTTACAAGAATGGGGGAAACATTCGTGGAATATTGCTGAAAAATCACCAATAACCGCCGAGGATGTAAAAAAAGCAACAACAATTGCTATTCAAAATTTGGATAGGGATTTTTTCAAGGTGAGATTTGATAGACTTACGCCTAGTGAAAAAAAATATGTGCGTGCGCTGGCGGAGCTTGGTGCTAATCCACAACGCTCAGGAGATATCGCCGACATGCTGAATGTTAAAGTAAATAGTGTTGCACCAATTCGTTCTCAGCTAATTAAAAAAGGCATGATTTACAGCCCAGCCCATGGAGATACCGCCTTCACCGTGCCGCTATTTGAGGAATTTTTAATTCGTATGATACCAAATTATTCCGCGGTCGATGAGAATTAAAAATATTGAATAATGAATAAAACCAAAGTAGAAAGCCAAGAGCTCCTAGAAATATCCTAAAAGAGTAATAACAATGCCAAAAACCTTATTTGATAAAATCTTTGATTCCCACCTCGTATCACAGCAGGATGACGGCACTTGCCTCATCTATATTGACCGTCACCTAATTCATGAGGTGACCAGCCCGCAAGCTTTTGAGGGGCTTCGCACCAGTGGTCGCAAAGTGCGCCGCCCTGACGCGACGCTTGCTGTGCCTGACCATAATGTGCCCACCACGCCAGAGCGCAAGCAAGGTATAATCAAAGACGAAACCTCGCGCATTCAGGTGCAAACCCTTGCCGATAATGCTAAAGAATTTGGCATTACGCATTACGCGATGGACGATAAACGCCAAGGCATTGTGCATATTGTTGGCCCTGAACAGGGCTTCACCCAACCCGGAATGACCATTGTTTGCGGTGATTCCCACACTAGCACTCACGGCGCATTTGGCGCACTTGCCTTTGGCATCGGAACTAGCGAAGTTGAACATGTTCTCGCCACGCAGACGCTCATCCAACGCCGCGCGAAGAATATGCTCGTGCGCGTGGACGGAAAATTGCCGATTGGCGTCACCGCCAAAGACATCACCCTCGCCGTTATCGGGCGCATCGGCACAGCTGGCGGCACTGGTTTCGTTATTGAATATGCGGGCGAAGCTATCCGCGACCTTTCCATGGAAGGGCGTATGACCGTTTGCAATATGAGCATTGAAGCTGGCGCACGCGCTGGGCTTATCGCGCCAGACGAAAAAACTTTTGAATATTTGCGTGGTCGCCCACAAGCACCAAAAGGCGCGGATTGGGATAAAGCTGTTGCCTATTGGAAAAGCTTGCCGTCCGACGCAGGTGCGAAATATGACGCTGAAATCGTGCTAAACGCCGCCGAAATCGCCCCGCAAGTGACATGGGGAATAAGTCCAGAAGATGTGCTGCCGATAACTGCGGTTGTGCCTGCTGGCGACACACCAACCAAAGCCCGCGCACTGGAATATATGGGGCTTAAGGCAGGCATGAAGCTAACCGAAATACCGATTGATAAAGTATTTATCGGTTCATGCACCAACGGTCGCATTGAGGATCTTCGCGCCGCCGCCGCCGTTGCCAAAGGTCGTAAAGTTGCACCAAGCATAAAACTCGCTATGGTGGTTGCTGGCTCTGGGTTGGTGAAAGAGCAGGCAGAGAAAGAAGGGTTGGACAAGATTTTCCTTGATGCTGGCTTTGAATGGCGCGAACCGGGTTGCTCTATGTGCCTTGCCATGAACGCTGATAAGCTGGAAGACGGCGAACGCTGCGCATCAACCAGTAACCGCAATTTTGAAGGCCGCCAAGGTCGCGGTGGGCGTACCCACCTGCTCTCACCAGCGATGGCAGTCGCCGCCGCTGTAACTGGGCATCTGGCGGATGTTAGGGAGCTTAGGTAATGAAAATATTGAAAATCAATAGTTTTGTTCTGATTATTTTAGCTCTGTTTGGAGGTGATATATACGCTGAAGAAATGCAGGTGGACTGCTCTACATCACCAAAAGAAGCCATTTTAGTTATACCATCACCGCTAGATAAATATATAAAAATTGGATGTACTAAATTTGGTCATATTATAGCTGCAAAAGAGAATATTTCTTGGTTTGTACCTGGTGCTTTGACCCCAGTATTTTTGCCTGCACAGATGGTCAAAAGCAATCCTAAGTTGGTTGGAAATGGCATTTATTTTACGGAGTTGGAATTAACAAAACTAACAAACCAGACAGATAGAGATGAGGCTCTAAATCAGCATATTCAGGTGTCGGGGATGTCTGTTGATAAAGCAGGGGAAATATATCAATTGCTTGCTAAAAACAACTTAACAAAAGACTTGTGGAAGGCAACTTTCTATTATGACACAAGCAGTGACTCAAAAGGTATATCAGCTATTTACTGCAATTACACATGTGGGTCATCTTTGTTACTAGATATGAGTAGGAAATAAAAAATGCAAAAATTCAAAAATCTAACCGCAATAGCCGCACCACTGCCGATTGATAATGTTGACACCGACATGATCATCCCTAAGCAATTCCTGAAAACCATTAAGCGCACGGGGCTTAAAGAAGGCTTGTTTTATGAAATGCGCTTCCGCGTGGATGGCAGCAAGGTGGAAGATTTTGTGCTTCATCGTGCGCCATATGACCATGCCGAAATTATCGTTTCTGGCGCGAATTTTGGCTGTGGTTCGAGCCGTGAACATGCGCCGTGGGCGTTGCTTGATTTCGGGATTCGCTGCGTCATCGCGCCGTCATATGCCGATATTTTCTTCAATAACTGCTTCAAAAACGGCATTTTGCCGATTGTGCTACCCAAAGAGCAAGTAAGCGTCCTGATGAGCGCGGCAGAAGCTGGCAAAAAAATCAGTGTTGATCTTGAAAAACAAACGGTTCAAGCCGAGGGGCAGAACACCGAACCTTTCAAATTCGAAGTTGAGCCATTCCGCAAACATTGCCTAATCAACGCGCTGGATGATATTGGCCTGACGCTAGAAAAACTGCCAGCCATAGCGCAGTATGAGGAAAAACAAAAGCAAAACACCCCTTGGTTGGCGGCATAAAGAACGATGGGCGACCATCACAACCACGACCTTCACTACCACACTCATGCGGAAATAACCCATGACCGCAAGGTTTTGTGGTTGGTTCTTGCTCTGAACCTTGCGATGTTTGCGCTTGAAATCTGGCAAGGGATAAAGGCGGACTCCAGCGCACTGATCGCTGATTCCATGGATTTTTTAAGTGATTCATTCAATTATATCGTGACTTTATATGTCATCACCAAGCATCTGCACACTCGTGCCAAAGCCGCAATTTTCAAGTCATTTATGATGTTGCTGCTCGCTGGCTTTGCTATTACACAAGGAGTTTATCATCTGATAAACAATGTAACTCCTGCCTATGAAACCATGGGCTGGGTTGGCGCACTCGCACTTATCGTAAATATTATAAGCGCGGCAATGCTATATGCTTCCCGCGGGCGCGACAGCAATATGCATTCGGTTTGGCTGTGCAGCCGAAATGATATTATAGCTAATCTTATGATTTTACTGGCAGCTTATTTGGTTTTTGTTAGCGGAAGCCTTGTGCCTGATTTGCTGGTCGCGCTGGCAATTGCTTGGCTTGAGGGTAGCAGTGCGATAAAAATCATCCGTCATGCAAAGAATGAGTTGAGCGCGTGAAAAAATGGTGTAAAAACACTCCTCTTAATGGGAGGAAATTATGCAGTTTGTAATACTAGCCTATGATGCAACTGATGACGGCGCATTGGCGCGGCGCATGGCAGCCCGCGAGGCGCATACTGCGGCAATGGCTCAGGCGCGAGCAGCGGGAAATATGCTTTGCGGCGCGGCGTTGCTTGATGATGCGGGAAAGATGATCGGCTCGAACATCATCGTGAATTATGAAACCCGCGCCGAGCTTGACGCTTGGCTTGCCACTGAGCCGTATGTTGTTGGCAAAGTTTGGGGCGAGGTGAAGGTTATACCAGCAAAATTGGGCGATACATTTAAGGATTTTATAAAGTAATGGGCATCCTGTGGGCGACTTCAGTCGCAGCACAGGAGCTAATATTAACGACTAAATAGATCCTGCGCTAACGCTTTGCGTTCCGCAGGATGACAATAAGGAATAACAAATGACAACAAAACATATTTTACTACTCTCTGGTGATGGTATTGGTCCTGAAGTTGTGGCGGAAACCAAGAAGATTATTGACTGGTTTAGTGCGAATGGAAGCACAAAATTTACCACCAGCGAAGGCTTGCTCGGTGGAGCGGCGTATGACGCAGTGGGAACACCGTTCCCCGCGGAAACTGTGACGGCAGCAAAAAAATCTGACGCTGTATTGCTCGGTGCAGTTGGTGGGCCGAAATGGGAATCGCTGCCTATCGCTTCGCGCCCTGAAAAAGGGTTGCTGGGCATTCGTCAGGCTCTTGGGTTATTCGCGAATTTGCGACCTGCGGTTTGTTTTGATGAGCTGGCAGATGCTTCAACGCTGAAACATGAAGTAGTGGCGGGCTTGGATATTCTCATCGTGCGCGAGCTGACGGGCGGCATATATTTCGGGCAGCCGCGCGGCGTGGAAACTCTGGCGGATGGAACGCGAAAGGGCGTAAATACTGAAGTCTATACCTCGCCAGAGGTTATCCGCATTGCCCGCGTGGCGTTTGACCTCGCGCAGAAACGCGGCGGCAAGCTTTGCTCCGTTGACAAAGCTAATGTTCTTGAATGCACGGAAATGTGGCGCGAGGAAGTTATAAAAGTTGGGCAGGCGGAATATCCAAAAATTGCGCTGTCGCATATGTATGTTGACAATGCGGCGATGCAGCTCGTCCGTAACCCTAAACAATTTGATGTGATGGTGACCAATAATATGTTCGGTGATATTCTTTCCGATGTAGCGTCGATGCTCACTGGATCGCTCGGAATGTTGCCGTCAGCTTCGCTCGGTGCGGCGGGAACGCCTGCGCTTTATGAGCCTGTGCATGGCTCTGCACCTGATATTGCTGGCAAGGGAATTGCTAACCCAATTGCAACTATTTTGTCATTTGCCATGATGCTGCGCTATTCTTTTGATATGAAGGCAGAGGCGGACAAGCTGGAAGCAGCGGTGAAAACTGTTCTCGCACAAGGGCTTCGCACCGCTGACATCATGCAAGATGGCAAGAAAAAAGTTTCCACCTCCGAAATGGGCGACGCTATCCTTGCGGCACTCGCAGCATAAAAAGGTTGACGAATTAGACGACCGTCTATAGCTTAATTTTGATGGTTCTGTTTTGGGCGTGAGTTCAAAATGGTGAAAATGGAATGTGGTGCGGCAAAGTTGTTTTTCAATTTTCCAATTCCACGACTGCCCCTGCAACTGTAGGCGATAGTTTATTTGCGATATGTCACTGGGAAACTGGGAAGATAGCAGATAGGCGTTTGATTCGCGAGTCAGGAAACATGCCGTCAAATTGTGTCACGCGCAAACGCATCGGGCTGGGTGACTGGTGGGATTTTTCTTTCCGTTTTGTCCAATGGAAGAAAGTTTTAGTTTGCAAGTGATGTGTATAATCTTTACGCATCGGAGTTTTATTATGAATATTTCTGTTACCTCACAAAAATCAACCAGCATCAGCAAAGAAAAAGCGGCGGCACTGGTCGCCTTGTTGCTTGGCTCTGGTTTTATTTTCCTGATTGGCTTTTCACATATTGAAGCGGTGCATAATGCAGCGCATGACACGCGCCATTCCTTCGCCTTCCCTTGCCACTAATTTTGAGTAGTTCGTACTTCGTAGCTCGTAATTTGTAATCTTAAGGAATAAAAATATGCAAAAACTTATATTAACTGCGCTGGTCGCAGGTTTTATCGCTGGTATTGTCAGCTTTGGAATTCAACAAGTGAAGCTTTCGCCGATGATTTTGCACGCAGAAGTTTATGAAGACGCGGCAGAACAAAATCAAGAGCAGCATCATGATGCGGTGGCAAGCGAAGAGCATCATCATGATGAAAATGCTTGGCAACCAGAAAATGGCTTTGAGCGCAATGCTTACCGCGCACTTGCTGATATTGGCGTTGGCGTTGGTTACGCGCTACTTCTGGTCGGGGCGATTGTGCTTAGTGGCGATAAGGTCAATTTGCAAAAAGGCGCATTGTGGGGCGTTGCTGGCTTTGCGGTGTTTTCACTCGCGCCTTCATTTGGTCTTTCGCCCGAACTTCCGGGAAGCATGGCAGCGGATTTATATGCGCGGCAAATTTGGTGGATTGCGACGGCGGTTGCGACGGCAGCGGGCTTGGCAATGCTGGCATTTTCACGCGCTAATATCTGGAAAATTATCGGGATTGTTGCTATTGCGCTGCCGCATATCATCGGTGCGCCAGAAACTGAAATTATGGGCGGCAGTGTTCCGCCAGAGCTGAACGCTGGCTTTGCGGCGGCTTCAATTGGTGTAGCGGCGGTGTTTTGGGTGGTTCTAGGAGCGGTTAGCGGATGGTTCTATGGTCGCCAAAACCTCACCAATAATAACCAAAACCGCGCCTTCTAGTTGCGCTTCTTCCACTCGGTCGGGTAGCTCGTTTATGCTCGCGTTTATGACGCGCTGGCTGGCAAGGCTTGCGTCCATAATCGCGGCGGCGGGTGTGTTGGCGGGCAAGCCATATTCCAGCAATTTATCGCGCATCGCTTTTATGGTTTTCTTGGGCATATAAATAACCGTTGTCGCGTTTGCATCCGCCAGTGCCGCCCAGTTCATATTTTCTGGCAGTCCGCCCTTGTGGTCATGCCCTGTCACAAATTGCAAGCGGCGGGCGGTTTCCCGCGTGGTTAGCGGAATGCCAAGCAGGGCGGCGGCGGTCTGCGCGGTGGTGATTCCTGAAATAATTTCAACGGGGACATTGGCGGCGCGGGCAGCCTCCAATTCCTCGGCGGCGCGGCTGAAAATAAGTGGGTCGCCGCCTTTTAAGCGCAATATTGTTTTGCCAGTAAGGGCGAGGCGCACCATCATTTCGTTAATATCCGCTTGGCGGCAGGAAAGCCCATGCCCCTTTTTGCCAACGGATATTTTTTCCGCATTTTTATCGGCGAGTTCTAAAACTGCTGGCGAAACCAGCGCGTCATATAAAATAACATCAGAATTCTGCAAAGCGCGAACAGCCTTTAGCGTTAGCAATTCAGGATCGCCCGAGCCAGCACCGACCAATATAATTTTTCCAGCTCTTTCCATTACCAGCTAAGCTCCATAACACTATTTACTGTTCGTGTGGTTATACCGCCATTTTCCTTGTAATAACATGGTGGGTATAAAGCAATATCTGGTAGCGCACAAGAAGCATCAAACACGAATAACTCGGTTGGTTTTACAGGTGTACTTGGTAGTGGCTCAACGATGATGGCGGGCGGCAGGGCGGGCTTAAACGCCAGAAGCCAGATGATATATATGAAAGACGCCAGTCCTAAACCGCCCCAAACTATTGCACTTGTTGGTTTTTTTTCTTTGCTGAATACTTGCGGAAAGAAATATCCGCGCTCTGGGATGGTGTTTTTTACCTGCTCAAAACGGCGTAGAATCTCGTCCTTATCCAGATGTAAAAATGTGGCGTAAGATTGCAGATAGCCCTTGGTATAAGCCGCGCTTGGCAGTTTTTCTAGCTCACCAACTTCCAAAGCGTGGAGATAATGAGCGCGGATATGTAAAGCGCGAGATGCGGAGGCAAGGGAGAGCTGTAAATCCTCCCTCGCCAACCGCAAAACTCTGCCTATAGCTTCATAATTTTTATTGTTATTTGTAGATTCCATCACCATTATCTACAGGCAAATAAAGGGTAATGGAATAGATATATTTAGTGCAGTCGTTCACCGTGAATTACAAGGTCAAGCCCTTCATCCTCGGTTTTTTGATCAACGCGCAGCCCCATAATTACATCAATAATTTTGAGGATTGCGTAGGTCACAACTGCACAATAAGCGATAGTTACCGCCACACCTTCGCACTGCGCGAAGAATTGGCTTAGGCTGCCATCTGTGCCGCCGATTTCTTTAACAGCAAAGAAACCAGTTAGTAACGCACCGATGATACCGCCAACGCAGTGAACACCGAACACATCAAGCGAGTCATCAAAGCCAAATTTGAACTTGATGCGGCAAGCGTAGAAGCACACAATCCCAGCTGCTGCGCCAATCGCCATTGCGCCGCCAACCCCAACAAAACCAGAAGCAGGAGTGATAGCAACCAGCCCAGCAACTGCACCAGAGATGATACCTATAACGCTTGGTTTGCGGTTGCTTGCCCACTCAACCGACATCCACGCGATTGAGGCAGTCGCCGCTGCAACATGAGTAACCAGCATCGCCATACCAGCACTACCATTGGCTGCTACTGCCGAGCCAGCATTGAAACCAAACCAGCCAACCCAGAGGAGTGACGCACCAATAACACTGAACACGATGTTGTATGGAGGTGCCATTTTGCGAAGTTTTGCGTCAAAGCTTTTATGGTTATCCAGCATGATGGCAGCGATTAAGCCAGCAATCCCTGCATTGATGTGAACCACTGTTCCGCCTGCGAAATCAAGCGTTGCGCCGAAACCCAGCAAGCCTTTATAGCCATCAATGCCAAGCCCGCCGAGCATACCCTTTGGCCCCCAAACCCAATGCGCCACAGGAATATAAACCAGTGTGAACCAAGCAGCAATGAAAACGATAGCCGATGATAGTTTTACACGGGTAGCAATTGAGCCAAATATCAGGGCGCAGGTGATAATTCCGAAAGTCATTTGGAACATTACAAACACTGTTTCAGGAATTACGCCGTTTAGCGTCTCCTTACCGATTCCCGCCAGCATTAGCTTCTCCATGCCACCAACAAAGCCGTTATGCTCGGTGAAGATGAATGAATAACCATACACAACCCAGAGAACGGAAACTACAGTAACCGCCACGAAGCTTTGCATCAGAGTTGCCAGAACGCTTTCTTTATGCACCATCCCGCCGTAAAACAGCGCAAGCCCCGGAATGGTCATCATAAGAACGAGAAGGGTGGAAACCAGCATCCAAGCAGTGCTGCCAGAATCAAGAACGGGCGCAGCGGCATCCTGTGCAAAAGCTGCTCCGCCTATTGTAACAAATGTCAGAGCCATTAGCCCAAACATCAAGCCTTTAAGGACATTTTTCATCATATTTACCCTTTTGAAAAAAGTTAATGATAAAAACGCCTGCGAAGTATTTTCTGTTTATTGTATTATATTGTTCCAAAAGCTAACATAGAAAATTATGCCTGTCAAACTAGATAGTGTCGTCACGAGTTATCTATTACTTGCTGCAAACAGCAATTTGCTGCGCTTCCGCTCCTCATGTACTTGAGTGTACACTGCGGTGCGGTTCTCGTAAATTACTGTTTTCGCTTGCGTCCTAGCACTCGTGACGACACTATCTACAGAGTAAAATCTATGCAGCTTTTTTCTGTTTTTTATCTTCGGTAAGTGCGGCTTTTACGAACGAGGTAAATAGAGGGTGCGGCGCGAATGGACGGCTTTTAAGCTCTGGGTGGAACTGCACGCCAATAAACCACGGATGGTCTTTTAGCTCAACGATTTCAGGAAGAACTCCATCTGGTGATAGACCAGAAAACACCATGCCTGTTTTTTCAAAGTCAGGGCGATATTCCATATTCACCTCATAGCGGTGGCGGTGGCGTTCGCTAATATTTGCGCTGCTATAGATTTTTTCGGCAAGGCTGCCAGCTCCAATCGCACACTCGTAAGCCCCAAGGCGCATTGTGCCGCCTAGGTCGCCGTCACTGCCGCGAGTTTCCTTTACATTGCCGCGCTGCCATTCGGTCATTAGCCCCACTAGTGAACCGCGAGGGTCTTTACCAGCATAAGGCGCGAATTCGGTGGAGGCGGCGTCTTTGATGCCAAGGACATTGCGGGCATATTCAATCACGGCTAGCTGCATTCCAAAACAAATTCCCAGATACGGTTTTTTATTAGTGCGGGCATAGTTAATGGCAGCTATTTTGCCAAGAACACCGCGCTCACCAAAGCCACCCGGAACAAGAATAGCATCCGCATCCGCAAGCAATGCGTCCGCATCCGCATTTTCAAAACCAACGGCGTCCACCCATTTAATATTAACTTTGGCGTTATTGGCGATACCTGCGTGATCCAATGCCTCACATAGTGATTTATAAGCGTCGCCAATGCCCATATATTTGCCGACAATGGCTATGGTGGTTTCGGTTTTTGGATTTTGCACACGCTCCAGAATATCATCCCATTTTTTAAGGTCAGGCGCACCTTTGTTTTCAATGCCAAAGATTTTAAGAACCTGCGCGTCAAAACCTTGCTCGCTATAGCGATGCGGCACTTCATAAATTGAGGAAACATCCAGCCCCGCAATCACTGATTCCTCGCGGATATTGCAAAATAGCGCGATTTTTCGGCGTTCCGCCAGCGGAATTTCGCGGTCAGCGCGGCAGAGAAGAATATCAGGCTGAATGCCGATCATCCGCAGCTCTTTAACGCTATGCTGGGTTGGTTTGGTTTTTAGCTCCTTGGCGGCGGCGATATATGGCACAAGGGTTAAGTGAATATACATCACCTTTTCGCGCCCAAGCTCCCAGCCAAGTTGGCGGATTGCTTCAAGGAACGGCTGCCCTTCAATATCACCCACTGTGCCGCCGATTTCGCAGAGGATAAAATCCTCGTCATCAATATCACTTAACACAAATTCTTTAATGAGGTCAGTAACATGCGGAATAACCTGCACTGTGCCACCCAGATAATCCCCGCGCCGTTCCTTGGCAAGGAGGGTGGAGTAAATTTGCCCAGTGGAAACCGAGTCGCTGCGCCGCGCGCTCACGCCCGTAAAGCGTTCATAATGCCCGAGGTCAAGGTCAGTTTCCGCGCCGTCGTCAGTTACAAAAACCTCGCCGTGCTGCGTTGGGTTCATCGTTCCAGGGTCAACATTCAGATATGGGTCAAGCTTCCGCAAACGCACCTTATAGCCGCGAGCTTGCAACAGCGCACCAAGGCTCGCCGAAGCCAAGCCCTTGCCGAGAGAGGATACCACACCACCAGTTATAAATATAAAGCGCGTTGTCATGTTTTTAGCTACTCACCTTTTGGCACTACTGGTGTTTCGGGTTTCTTTTCGGTTGAGGTTTCTGCGGCTTTTTCGCTGGTTTTTTCAACGCTTTCCACTGGTGCGGCGTCCACAATTGAGCCAGAGGTCATGCGGCTAGCCATTACTGCGAGGATTAGGCTAGTGAGCATAAATACCGTGGCGAGGATAGCGGTTGTGCGCGTCATGAAGTTAGCCGCACCCCGCCCCGTCATAAACTGGTTGCCACCACCGCCACCAAGCCCGCTTAAGCCGTCGCTATCGCTGCGCTGAATCAGCACCATAACAATTAAAAACAACACGATTATCGTGTGGGTTACTAGTAGAATTGTGTACATATATGTTCCCTAAAGTGAACGAGTGTAGAGTGTGGAGTTTGGAGTGTAGAAAAATTTACACTCAACACTCTACACTCCAAACTCAGATATTCTAATAAACTCACCAGCCTTCAAGCTTGCGCCGCCAACAAGAACGCCAGATACTCCTGCAATTTTCATTATTTCGCTAGCGTTTTCAGGCTTAACTGACCCGCCATATAGCACGAAAACCTTCTCTTCTGCAAGCCCTGTGTGTTTCGCCGTGTAGGAAATTATGGCTTTATGCGCCTGCTCTATCTCGCTTGTGCTTGGAATATTGCCTGAACCAATAGCCCAAACTGGCTCATAGGCAAGGATAAATTTGTTTTGACAATTAGTGGGAACAGATTTTTCAACCTGCTCTTGCAAGACTTGCAATGTTTTTCCTTGCTCTCGCTCGCTAGCCGTTTCGCCAATGCAAATTATTGGCGTTAAACCAGAATTAATTGCTTGCGCTGCTTTGGCGCAGACTGTTTCGCTGGTTTCGGCGTGGTCGGTGCGCCGTTCAGAATGCCCAACGATTACGAAATCACAGCCAACAGCTTTGAGCAATTGGGCTGAAGTGTCGCCCGTATGCGCCCCTTGTGCTTGCTTATGGCAATCTTGCCCGCCGAGTTTTATGCCTGTTTCTGCCAGCTCATGCGCTAGTATGGGGATTAGTGGGGCGGGAGGGCAAATAATCGTAGTTGGTAGCTGGTAGTTGGTATTTAGTAAAAAATCGCGCATTTCCGCCGCCCACAGCTTCGCGCTATCGGGACTGCCGCACATCTTCCAGTTGCCTATGATAATTTTCTGCATGAAAAACCTTTTACAATCTATAATGGTGGTGTAAAGCTTAAAGTCATCCTGTAGGGCAGGATCTATTAACTAAATTACTAGGAGATCCTGTGCTGTCGCTTTGCTCCCCACAGGATGACTGACAAATGATTGCAAAAATTCGCTCTTTTGCCAAAGGAATTGGCACAAAAATAATGCTGGCACTGCTTATACTCACCTTTGCGATTTGGGGGGTAGGTGATATATTGAGTGGTGCGGGTGGCAATGTTGAGGTTGCGACCGTTGGCGGCGAGGGAATTCCGTATCAAGAATACGCTATCGGGGTGCATCAGGAAACAGAAAGGCTTCGCCAAATGCTTGGCAAGCAATTCACGCCTGATATTGCCAAAAATTTTGGCATAGAGCCGCGAGTCCTGCAAGGGCTGGTTGATCGGCGGTTATTTGTGCTTGAAAGTAACGCTTTGGGACTGCGGGTTAGTGATGCGGAAGTGGCTAGAAAAATCCGCACTAATCCGTTGTTTTTAGATGATAAAGGAAATTTCAGTAAAGCGCAATTTGAGGCAAAACTAAGGGCAATTGGGCAAAGCGAGAAGGATTTTGTCCGTAGCATCCGCGAGGATATGGCGGTGGCGTTGCTGATAGAAACCATAATGCCCACAGTTACGCCGCCGCCTAGTGCTGCGGAAGTTTTGCTCGCGGCGCGTGATGAACAGCGCAAAATATTGTTATATAACATATCCGCCGAGCAACTTAAAGATTTGCCAACGCCAAGCGCAGAGCAGCTTAAAGAATATTATTCCTCACATTCCGCGCAGTTCAGCGTGCCAGAATATCGCACTATTAGCTTTGTGCGGATAGCTAAAGAAGATGCAAAAAAATCTTCTGGCATTAGCGAAAAAGATATTGAAATTGAGTATAAGCAACGGCTTGACGAGTTCAAAAAGCCAGAACGCCGCCGCCTTGAGCAGCTATTATTTGGCAGTGAAGATGCAGCAAAAAAAGCCGTCGCGGCAATGGCTAGCGGGAAAACATTTGAGCAAGAGGCACGCGAAGCAAAAATTCTCAATCCTGACAGGATTTCGCTTGGTGTGATGGAACGGGCGAATGTTCTAGACGCGGCGGCGGATAAAGTTTTCGCGCTGAAGCTTGGTGGCGTGACCGAGCCGATTAAAAGCCAGTTTGGCTGGCATATTTTCCGCGTAAGCGAGATTTTACCAGCGGCAACGCTCGGTTTGGCAGAGGTGCGCGATCAAATAGTGAAGGATTTGCAGGCGCAAAGCGAGGATGATGCGCTTACGGGGCTTACAAATAAGCTGGAGGATTTAATCGCTGGCGGGAGTACGCTTTCCGAGGCGGCAAAAGAGCTGGCTCTAAAAATTGAAACTCTGCCGCCGATTGATAAAAAAGGCTTGTTGGCTAGCGGTGAGGCTGCGCGAGCTGTGCCGAAGGATGAAAAATTTCTGGAAACCGCTTTCCGCACTGATGAAAAAACTGAGTCACAGGCGGTAGCCAGCAAAGATGGCTATTATATCCTGCGTGTTGAAAAAATTGAAGCCGAGCATTCGCGCCCGTTTGATGAAGTAAAAGTCAAGCTGGCGGCGGGTTGGATGGAAAATGAAAAAGCGCGAAAACTTGCTGAATTATCAGATAAAATATCTGGTGAATTTGTGAATCCTGCGGGGCGGGAACAGGCAATAAAAAGTTACGGTCTTTCCGCACCAGCGACACTTATTATATCTCGCAGCAAGGAAAGTGGGCAGAAGCTACCAGCACCGATGGTTATGGATATTTTTGCAAAAAATGAAACAGAGGCGACAAAAGCCTTTGTGCAGGCTGATGGCAGCTACGCTATTGCCGTTATTTCTGATGTTATTCCAGCAAGCATCGGCGGTAAAGATGCAGCGGCTTTTGCTGGCGTAGGCAAGCAATATAGCAAGGATGTGCAGAATGAAATTAGCGAGCAATATCTTCGTTATTTGGCAAAAAAATATCCTGTGACCATCAATCTTGAAGCTCTCAAAATAAAGAGCAGTGACTAATGCCGCCCATATTACAACAAGAAATATTGCCAAATAATGCGGATTTTACCAAGCGGTTTGCCGAGGGAAAGTCACAACTTCTGTGGACGATTTTATCCGCCGACTTATACACGCCAGTTTCCGCCATGCTGCGCCTTATGGACGCAAAAAGCCCTTGTTTTCTGTTGGAGTCTGTGGAAAAGGGCGAAATTCGCGGTCGCTATTCCGTTATTGGTTTAATGCCTGATTTAATCTGGAGATGCAAAGGCAATAAGGCGGAAATTTGTCATATTGATAGTGTTGTTGATGGTGCTGATACGGCAGAATTTGTCCCCTGCGAAGGTGGTGCGCTGGAGAGTTTCCGAAAGCTTTATGAAGAGTCAAAAATTGAAATTCCTGATGGTTTGCCGCCGATGTCCAGCGGTTTGGTTGGCACTATGGGCTATGATATGGTGAAGCTGATGGAGGATTTACCCTCCACAAAATCTGACTCTATAGGCATTCCTGACGGTTGCTTTATCCGCCCGAAAATCATGGTGGTTTTTGATGCGGTGACTGACAAAATGTTCGTCATCACCAGTGTATTTGCCGATAAAAATCGTGGTGATGCGCAGGCGGAATATGCAGCGGCGGTGCAGCGTATAGAGTTTATCCTTTCCAAGCTTTCAGAGCCAATTCCTGCGCCTTTGGGCAAGCAATATGCTCCTATAAAACTCTCGGATTTCACCTCCAACACCACCCGCGAAAATTACAATAATATGTTGGAGCGAGCGCGGGAATATATCCGCGCTGGCGATATTTTTCAGGTGGTTCTGTCGCAACGCTTTTCCGCGCCATTTAAGTTGCCGCCATTCGCGCTATACCGCGCTCTGCGCCAGCTAAACCCTTCGCCGTTTTTGTTTTATCTGCATCTTGGCGATTATACTTTGGTTGGCTCTAGCCCTGAAATACTAGTGCGGCTGCGCGATGGCGAGGTTACTATCCGCCCGATTGCAGGAACGCGAAAACGCGGGCGCGATAAAAAGGAAGATGCGGCTTTGGCGGCGGATTTACTGGCTGATCCGAAGGAGGTTTCTGAGCATTTGATGCTCCTCGATTTGGGCAGAAATGATGTTGGGCGGGTTGCCAAAATCGGAACTGTAAAAACTACAAACAAAATGAGCATAGAAAATTATTCGCATGTGATGCATATAGTTTCCAATGTCGTTGGCGAATTGGACGAAAAATATGACGCACTTTCCGCCCTGATAGCGGGTTTCCCAGCGGGAACAGTCAGCGGCGCACCGAAAATCCGCGCCATGGAAATTATTGACGAATTGGAAACTGAGGCGAGAAGTTTTTACGCTGGCTGCATCGGTTATTTTTCGGGCAATGGCGACATGGACACCTGCATAACCCTACGCACTGGGCTGATTAAAGGCGGCGTGCTACATGTGCAGGCAGGCGGCGGAATTGTCGCCGAAAGCGAGGACGAAGCGGAATATCAGGAAGCCATCAATAAATCCCGTGCCATGATGCGAGCCGCCGAAGAGGCGATAAAGTTTGTATGAGGGAAATTGTGTATGCTGCTTTGCTATATAGATGAATCGGGTAATACTGGAAATAATTTGAAAGATGTTCATCAGCCATATTTAGTTCTGGTGGCTCTTTTAGTTCCGCCAGAAAATATAAAAGAAATAGAAAATGATATTCGTACACTGAGCTATAAATATTTTGGCGCAGAATCACGCAACACGGATTTTGAGTTCCATGGTGATGATATTTACAATAAGCGCGGAAGATATTTTAAGAAGCTATCATTGGAGCAAAGAATAAAAATACTAGATGAAATTGTTGATATTGCTCTTAAACATGAACCAATAAAAATTGGCTATATTTCCATAGAAAAAGCGAAATATTATGGTGAGTTACATATACAGCAGTCAGCTTTTTCTATGTTGGTAGAGAAAGTAGAGGAAATGCTCCAAGGACATTTAGATTCTTACTGTCTTCTTATTGCTGATGAGCAAGATGAAGTAGAGCAAAATATAATTGATGATTTAGACAACTTTAAGCAACACGGAATACAGACAGGATATGGACAAGGTCTTTATGGAAAAGGTGGGTATAATGGAAAATTGTATAATCACAGAATAATAGACTCCGTGCATTTTGTGAAATCTAATAATAATTACTTGATGCAACTTACTGATGTGATCTGTTATTTGATTCGCCGTGGGAAAGAAGCAAATATAAAACTCTTCGGACAATACAAATTAGAGCGAGAAGAGTTAAGCAATGTAGATTTCAAAGATTGGCTAGAAAAACACGCTCATATAGGACAAAAATATTTCTATAAAAAACACGAACAAATAAGCTCAAGAAAGGCTTGGATATTTTCAAAAGACTTTCCATAAAAAAAGTGCTAACAGAGGTCAAAAGACCGTGGCTCGCTTGTGCAAACCAACTCTCCGCTAGCCATCTGATTGTAATATAATATTAATTGTGATGCAAGTTATTAAAATGAATAAAAATATATGAAAATCATCCTCTTAGATAATTACGATAGCTTCACTTACAACCTCGTGCATTATATTGGCGAGTTGGGAGCGGAGGTGGATATTATCCGCAATGATAAAATCGGCGTGGATGGTTTGCTTGCGCTTGCGCCAGATGGGGTTGTGATTTCACCAGGGCCAGGAACGCCGCAGGATTCTGGCATTTGTTTGGAACTTATCAAAGCCGCCTCGGGCAAAATTCCGCTATTTGGCGTTTGCCTCGGCATGCAAGCAATGGGCGAGGCTTTTGGCGGCAAGGTCATCCGCGCACCAAAACCGATGCACGGGAAAGTTAGTCCTGTAACTCACAATGGCAAAGGTGTCTTCAAAGGCATCCCCAGCCCGTTTAATGCAACGCGCTATCATTCGTTGATTGTCGAACAAGAAACACTGCCTGACTGTTTAGAAATCACCGCAACAACTGATGCCAAAACAACTGAAAATAGTCTGATTATGGGCTTGCAACATAAAACCCACAACACCCACGGTGTGCAGTTTCACCCAGAATCCATCGCTTCTGAATATGGGCATTTGCTAATCAAAAATTTCTTGGATGGGGTAGTTATAAAACCATGAGCGAAGGCGTAGTCCAGCAAGCTTTGGCACTTTTGGCTGATAGAAAGAACCTATCGCAGGAGCTTGCCACGCGAGTTTTTCAAATCATCATGAATGGAGGTGCAACGCCAGCGCAAATGGCAGCGTTTATGATGGGACTGCGCATCAAGGGCGAAACTGTAGAGGAGATAACCGCGGGTGCGGTGGCTATGCGCGTGAAAGCCACGAAATTTACTAGTGTTGCTGGCGCGATTGACACTTGTGGAACTGGCGGTGATGCGCGGGGAACTTATAATATTTCTACCGCTACTGCCATTGTCCTTGCTGCTTGTGGCGTGTCAGTGGTGAAGCATGGGAATCGCTCGGTTTCCTCGCGCAGTGGTTCGGCGGATGTGTTGGCGGCTCTTGGCGTTAAAATTGATGCTGAACCCGCGGTTTGCGAGCGAACGCTCAAAGAATGTGGGATAACATTTTTGCTTGCCACTAAGTTTCACCCTGCGATGCGCCATGTCGCGCCCATTCGCCAAGAGCTGGGCATTCGCACGATTTTTAACATACTAGGGCCACTTTCCAATCCCGCGCATCCGTCGTTTCAGCTGCTTGGTGTCTATAGCAAAGATCTGCTGCGCCCAATGGTAGAGGTGCTTAAAATGCTTGGGGTCGAACGCGCTTTCGTGGTGCATGGAGCGGACGGTTTGGATGAGCTTTCACTAACGGGAACTTCATTTGTTGCCGAACTTAGAAATGGCGAAATAAGCGAATTTGAATTATCGCCAGAAGATGCTGGCTTGCCGAGGGCAAGTTTGGAAGATTTGAAGGGAAAAGACCCAGAATATAACGCTAAAAAATTGGTTGAGGCAATCTCGGGAATGGAATGCGCATATCGTAACGCGGTGGTTTATAATGCGGCGGCTGGGCTGGTAATTGCGGGAAAAGCGTTGGATTTGAAGGCGGGGGCAAAGCTAGTGCAAGAAGCGATTGATTCCAGCAAAGCACATAGTGTACTTATGAAACTTGTAGATTTGAGTAATGCTTCGTTATGACCGATATACTGGCTAAAATTTGCGCGGATAAGCGTGTTCATATTGCTGATTGCAAAGCTCGGGTTTCTGAGGCGCAGTTGCGTGAAAAAATAGCCGCGCAGAGCAAGCCGCGTGGCTTCAAAAAAGAGCTTTTCAAAAAGATTTTGGAAGAAAAACCTTCGCTGATTGCGGAAATAAAGAAGGCTTCGCCGAGCCGTGGGCTTATTCGCGCTGATTTTGACCCTGTCGCTCTGGCGCAGGCGTATGAACGCGGTGGCGCAACTTGTCTTTCGGTGCTAACCGACACTCCGTATTTTCAGGGGGCGGATGAATATTTAGTTGCAGCGCGGGAAGCGGTGAAATTGCCAGTTTTACGCAAAGATTTCATGCTCGATAGCTATCAGATTATGGAGTCCCGCGCTCTTGGGGCGGATTGTGTGCTGCTCATTATGGCGGCTCTTTCTGACGAGCAGGCGAGCGAACTGGAACTTGCCGCTAGCGAGCTGGGGATGGATGTTCTGGTTGAGGTTCATGACTCGAGGGAGCTTGAGCGGGCGACCAAAATTAATCCAAATAATATTGGTAAGATTTTTGGCGTGAATAACCGCGATTTGAAAAGCTTAGAGGTGTCGCTCACCGTTTCGGAAAGTTTGGTGCGTTACATACCAAAAGACGCGATTAGAATTTGCGAAAGCGGCATCGCCAATAATTCTGATATTGTGCTTATGCAAACAGTTGGTTTTGATGGCTTCCTTGTCGGTGAATCGCTGATGCGGCAAGCGGATATTGAGCAGGCAACGCGAGAATTATTGGGGATATGACACTCCGTAAGACATGGTCAGAATTTGTTGGTAAGCGTTCGGAAAGCTTTGTGCGCGGGTTGGTTGACGATGCGAGTTTTGTTCAAGCCAGTGATTTGGTGGATATGTCTACTATTTCTTTGGCTACCCCCCACCCAAACCCACCCCCCCAAGGGGGGAGGGAATTTTTAGTTGTATGCACCGCTTATTCTAAGGAAGAGCTGATTTAAAAAGAAAATAAACAAAAAAATTCT
>SXRF01000066.1 GCA_005792635.1 Rickettsiales bacterium | reverse complement strand
TCTTGGTTATAGGCAATACCGCCGCCCGCGCCGCCCATGGTAAAACTCGGGCGAACAATCGCAGGCAGCCCCACGAATTTTAACGCCTCCCGCGCTTCGTCCATAGATTTAACCACAGCGTTTTTCGGCACTTCCAGCCCGATTTTTTTCATCGCATCGTTGAAAAGTTGGCGATCCTCCGCCTTGTTGATAGAGTCCAGCTTCGCGCCGATTAGCTCTACGCTATATTTTGCCAGCACGCCGCTTTCGGCGAGAGCCTTCGCGCAGTTAAGCGCGGTTTGCCCGCCCCTGGTCGGCAGCAACGCGTCTGGGCGTTCTTTTATAATGATTTTTTCCACCATTTCAGGCGTAATTGGCTCAATATATGTCGCGTCCGCCAAGTCTGGGTCGGTCATAATCGTTGCAGGGTTGGAATTAACCAACACAACGCGGTAACCCTCCGCGCGAAGCACCTTACAAGCCTGACTTCCCGAATAGTCAAACTCGCAAGCCTGCCCAATCACAATCGGCCCCGCACCAATTATCAAAATAGATTTTATATCAGTTCTTTTTGCCATTTTTTGTTCTCTACACATAAGTTTTAGCTAAATTATTGCCTTTGTATAACACGCAAAGCAGCAAGGAAAAGAAGAATTTTATAGGTTTTTTGCTATTGTTAACCATTTTGTCATAAAATTGTAACTTTACATTTATTTAGTTCATGCAATAGTCGTGCGATATATTGCAGAAAATTATATTGTATTTAACAAATAGGGGTATTTTTATGAATGGCTTTAATGAAGAAAAATCTGCTGGACATCTCGCTAGATTGTATCCGCAAACTTATGGCAAAAAACCTACTGGGGGGGGCTAGAGTTTCTTGATGCTAAACAGCAAGTTCTTGAGGCAGGAATTAATAAAGCGTTAGAAGGCGAAAAAGAAATTATAAAAGAAATTGAAGCTATATCTCCATCACATCACACTATTGCAGGCATAGCTCAATATTCCTTTGGAGATGGAAATCATAAACTTGGAGATGAGGCTAGGGATCAGATAGAAAGAGGTATTATAAATATTATGGCTAGTGTTTTGGTAGCTGATAAATTTATTCCTTCGCCCAATAATATCGCTGAAATTAGGAAGAAAATGCTAGACAAAGTTCGTGTTCATACAAAAGAATTGGGAGAAGAAGTGCGAACAGAATATGTTGATAGTATCATCTCCGCAATGAAAGAAAAAGCTTTATTTCCAGAGCAAAAACAAGGGTATGGCGGAAGAAGCTAATCACATCTAGCTCATTCAAATAATCTTTAAGCCTTAGCAATTTGCAGTTTGAAGCCAAGAGCTTCTATGACTTTGGAAATGGTAGCTAATTCTGGTCTGCTGCCTGCGGCGAGGGATTTATACAGGCTCGCACGACTATAACCCCCGCTTTTTTTGCAACCTGCGTAACGCTCCTAGCGCGAGCCACAGTGCCAAGAGCTATGGGTAAAAATTCAGGGTCTTTATCCTCAATAGCCGCCTTAAGATATTCAGCGATATATAAAATTTAGTAAGTTTAATTTTTTCCTAATTCTATACCTTAACTT
This sequence comes from Rickettsiales bacterium, assembly GCA_005792635.1. Lineage (GTDB taxonomy): Bacteria > Pseudomonadota > Alphaproteobacteria > Rickettsiales > SXRF01 > SXRF01. The sequence goes on along the minus strand of SXRF01000066.1, from coordinate 12,460 downwards.
TTTCTGGCATATATTTCGGGTTGAAAAGCGTTGGTTTTTTATGGTGGTTGCCGTGGAAATAGATGCCAAACCATAGCGCATTGGCGACCTTATGATAAAGCGTTTCGTTTAAGTTAGTTGCCGCCGTTTCGCCAGTTTGTGGGTCGGCTGGATGGCAATGATAATTGATGCTAGCAAACATATAATGATTCCAAATTAGCGACGGAATATAAAAGAAAATAAAGCCTTCCGTGCCAAGCAAGAAAAACCAAAATAGCAGATAGGAAATTGCCATAATATGAAACAGAATTATAACGCCATAATGCAGCAAAAAAGTCTTGCGGCTAACGCCCCATTGCTCGCGGTATCGCTCAGAAATTGAAACCGAAGACAGAAAAAACATGCCGCGCAGGAACTGCCCGAAAGTTTTGCCTTTTGGCGGGTGTGGATCGCGGTCATTGCGATCAGAATATTGATGATGAAACAGATGGATAATCCGCCAACCCATAAAGCCCCACAGCTGGTGGATGCCTGCGATTTGCCCTGCTAGTTCATTCAAAAATTTATTCGGGAAACTGTTATGAGTAGCGTTATGGATAAAAACCGCGGAAATCCCGCCCACATATACGCCCAGAATTATATATAAAACCGCGCGAAGAGGCGAAAAATCAAACTGATAAAAGCTGCTATCATGCAGGTTATAAATAGCTACGCACAAAGCAACCGCGAAAACTGCATGAGTGGCGAAAGATTTGATGTGATAATAGCGGTTACTATAGAATTTTTTGATGGACATTATTTACTCATATTTTTAACAAATTCGTCAAATAAATACGCGCTATCATGCGGGCCGGGGCTGGATTCTGGGTGATACTGCACCGAGAAAATCGGTTTTCCATCAACGCGCAAACCCTCTACCGAGCCATCAAACAGCGAACTATGAGTTACGCTAACGCCAGCAGGCAAGCTATCCGCCAGCACTGCAAAACCATGGTTCTGGCTGGTGATTTCAACCGCTCCCGTTGCGTGGTTTTTCACTGGATGGTTTGCACCGCGATGTCCCTGCGCCATCTTCGCGGTTTTACCGCCAAGCGCACGCGAGAGAAGCTGATGCCCAAGACAAATACCAAAAATTGGAACGCCAGAAGCAATCAGATTTTGCAACACAGGAACAGCATACTCCGCAGTTGCCGCTGGGTCGCCTGGCCCGTTGGAAAGGAAAATACCATCAGGTTTATAGGCCAAAATTTCTTCCGCGCTCGTCGCAGCAGGAACGACAGTCACCCTGCACCCACGCGAGGTAAGACAGCGCAAAATATTACTTTTTATGCCGTAATCAATTGCGATTACATTGGTTGTTGGTTGTTGGTTGCTGGTTGTTGGAGTTAGTGACCACTCGCCACCCTTCCAATCATAAGCCGTATCGGTGCTAACCGTTTTTGCTAGCTCCATGCCCTCCATACTGGGAAAGCCATTTAATTCATCGAGAGCTTCTTCCAACTGCGCGTCAAACTCACCAGCATTAATGCGGAAAATCATCGCATTTTGTGCGCCATTTTTGCGAATATGGCGAGTTATAGCCCGCGTATCCACGCCGCAAATGCCCGCAATATCATTCTTCACCAGCCAATCACTGAGCGAAATTTCGCTGCGAAAACTGGATGGTTCGGTGATGCGTTCACGAACGACCAACCCGCTGGCAAACACTTTTTTTGCCTCAATATCGTCATTATTACAGCCAACATTGCCAATATGTGGGAAGGTAAAGGTTATAATCTGCCCAGCATAAGACGGGTCAGTAAGTGTTTCTTGATAGCCAACCAGCCCAGTGTTGAAGCAGATTTCGCCAATGGTGGATTTTTCTGCCCCGATGGTTTCTCCAAAAAATACGCTGCCATCTGCAAGAACTAGGCAGGCAGTAGCACCCAGCAAAACAGGTGTGGGCGGGAGAGGCTCAGTGGTCATTTCTTTATTTTCCTTTGGATAAATTGTGGCGGACACTATATCTGTTGTTGAGTTATGTCAATAGACAGTGCTATATTTTTAGCGGGTTGTTGCAAAAAACTAGGAGAAAAAATGGGGAAATATTGGTTATTTAAGTCTGAGCCGTTCAAATGGTCGTGGGAAATGATGGTGGCGGCTGGCGCAAAAGGCACGCATTGGGACGGGGTGCGTAACCACCTCGCCAAGCAACAGCTTATGGCGATGAAAATCGGCGATAAAGGCTTTTTCTATCACTCCAACGAAGGCAAGGAACTCGTCGGCATTGTGGAGGTTATCCGCGAGGCATATCACGACGAAACAGCGGAAATCAACGAGCCGTGGGTGGTGGTGGATGTGAAGGCGGTGCAGCCGCTTAAAAAACCTGTGACGCTGGCTATGGTGAAAGCTGAGCAAAAACTAGCAAAAATGTCGCTCGTCACCTCCGCCCGCCTTTCCGTCCAGCCCGTGACCGCCGAGGAATGGAAGATAGTGTGCGCGATGGGCGGGGTATAAAAAGTTTTAGAGCAAGCTCCTAAATTCTTAACCATTTTCAATTCATTAAAAAGCTAATTACACATGCGGTTTGGGTATTGTTAGTTTTATATGTGGAACTATTGGTAGAGCAAGCTTGTGGTGTATTAGTATCAATTTCAAAGCCATATGTAGATATTACTTTTTTATTTGCGATACCTGAAGTTATTGCTCCATTATTTGCCCAATGACCATTGTATGTTGCGTTAGGCATACCATCGTCAATCTTTGCATCAATACTATAAGCATCTTGTGGGGTAACCGCTCCTCCAGAATGAATATAACCACTGCTCATAATTCCCCCTCCTTGTGTTGCAAGAAAGAATCTATTTGGAGCTTTGTCGGTACCCCATACACCAAATGTAGCAGCCTTCCAACCCGATTTTTCTGAGTAAGTCGACTTAGGAACAGTTACACCAGCAAGATCATTGAAGTTGGTAATCCAAATTGAATACCCTGTTTGATATGGATAGGTTGGTTTGAATTTAACCAGACCACTTTCACCCATTGCAAACCAAAAACATTTGGATTCTTGCGCTTGAATACCACCATCATTATTACCGCTATATGTAGAACATTCTGCTGGTAGAGCAAAAAATGCACTAGCATCAGAATATGTCATATCTCCAGCTAACCCATTATATTTAAGGCGAAATGTTGTTACAGCGGAATTATATTCATCAACTTCTTTGATAACACTTCTAATTTCCGCCGCTTTGATTAAATCTTTTCCCACTAAAACCCCACCCGCCAGAAGCCCAATAATAACGAGTACGATGGAAAGTTCTACGAGGGTGAAGCCATTGCGCCTTACCCTGTGCCGTCCTTCAACGGGTTGATAAAGCACTGATGGAGAATATGGATAAACTGTTTCCTGCATGGCTTAATTAAGCCATAAATCCCTAGAATTTCAAGAAGATAATTAATTACCTTGTGAGCTGCCAGCGTGTTTAATCGTCAAAATCGTTCACTTTCTACAATTTTTGGTAGTTCGTCATTCATAACTCCCTACTTTCTTTGTAAAACTTATTGTTTTTCTTCTATAAATGAGAAAAGTTAATACTCGCCTGTTTTTATTACAAATGAGCATGAAATAGTATTGTGAGTTGTTCTATAAATTCCTGTATAGTCATGGTTGTTAGCCGATGTTGTACAGGAATTGACATTGCCCCAAGAATAATTTGGCATTACCGCAATCACCAAACCAGTTGCTGGCTTGCCATCATCAATTTTATCGTCAAAAGCTTGTGCCTCGGCAGGGGTGAATATGGGAGAGTAAGGTTGATTGTTGCCTCGTTCTAAGCCAAATGTAAATTGATTTCCGTAATTCATTCCATAACTCTCAGAATCCCCATTAGGATAATTTAGATACTTAAAAGAAAAACCAGATTTAGGAATAGCTGCGGTAGGCGCATTTGTACCTAGTACATGATGCCAAACACCACCAGAACCCCGAACCCCCGTGTATTTCCCATTAATTAGCCCTGCGATAGCTAGATGCTGCCAGAAACGATACATTTCATATGTCCCACCACCAACCTGTCCATTGCCATCACCGTTACAAGTGAGCGTTCCCGTGCTTGCAGTTGTTTGGCAAGTGGCAGGTGTGGCATTTTCTGCACCAAAAAAATCCGTCGCATTGGCGCAATCCCCAGCTATGCAATTATATTTTAGTTTGAAGGTTTGATATGCCGTTTTATAGGTATCTAATCTTTAATAACACTTCTAATTTCCGCCGCCCTGATTAGATCCTTCCCGACAAGAACGCCACCCGCCAGAAGCCCAATAATAACGAGTACGATGGCAAGTTCTACGAGGGTGAAGGCTGAATTCAGTCTTGTCACCCCGTTTTTATAACGGGGTCTGGGGCTATAAATCCTGTCGGCGGTTGTGACAACTTTGTATGATTTTACTTTGCGCCTGACAACCAGCAACAAAACCACAATTTTTTGCTTGCTTGCTTGCTTTGCCATTTTTACCCCTTTCTTTTTGTGCTAGTAAGTTTATTGCCTTTTTAGATGTAATACAATACAAAGCATACAATTTATTAATCAGGCTTATGAAAAAATGAAATACATCTCAACTCGGGGGAATGCCCCAAAATTATCTTTTGAGGAAGTTGTGCTGGCGGGGCTGGCGGCGGATGGTGGGTTGTATGTGCCTGAAACTGTGCCAACGCTTTCTATGGCTGAGATTGTGGCGATGCAGTCACTTTCCTATCCTGAGCTTGCTTATAATATCATCTCGCGCTTTACAGGCGAGGAAATCGCGCCAGATGCGCTGAAAGCCATTATAAACGAGGCTTATGCCACTTTTCGCCACGCGGCGATTGCTCCACTAAAGCAACTTAATACGAATACATATTTGCTGGAATTATTCCACGGCGAAACGCTGGCGTTTAAGGATTTCGCGCTGCAATTCCTCGGTCGTTTGTTGGATTATATACTGCAAAAGCGCGGGCGCAGGGCGACGATTATCGGTGCGACTTCGGGTGATACTGGCTCGGCGGCGATTGCGGGCTGTCGCGGGCGAAAAAATATGGATATTTTTATCATGTATCCACATGGAAGAGTTTCCGATGTGCAGCGACTGCAAATGACCACAGTGCTGGACGAAAATGTACATAATATCGCGCTGGCGGGTAGTTTTGACGATTGTCAGGATATTGTAAAAACCCTGTTCGCCGATGCAGATTTCCGCGAAAAACTTTCACTAACTGCGGTAAATTCTATCAACTGGGCGCGGATACTGGCGCAAGTGGTGTATTATTTTTATGCCGCGCTTCGCCTTGGTGCGCCTGCGCGGGCTGTTAGTTTTTGCGTTCCCACGGGCAATTTCGGCGATATTTACGCAGGCTATATCGCAAAGCGCATGGGGCTGCCGATTGAACAACTCATCATCGCCACCAACCGCAATGATATTTTGGCGCGAACACTCGCCACAGGCACTTACGGCGTGGCGGCTGCCGAGCCATCAATCTCACCGAGCATGGATATTCAGATTTCCAGCAATTTTGAACGCTTATTGTTTGATTTGTACGACCGCGATGGCACGAAACTCTCCGAGCTAATGGCGAATTTCCGCGATAGCAAAAAGCTGGAACTGTCGCCGACGGCTTTATCACGCTTGCGGGCAGAGTTTGCCGCGGGTAAAGCTTCCGACGAGGAAACCAAGGCGACGATTAAAGCTTGCTACCAAGCTTGCGGCGAACTGCTTGACCCGCACACGGCGGTTGGCGTGTGTGTGGCGGAAAAAGCGCGTAAAGATAGGGATACTCCACTGGTTGTGCTTGCCACCGCGCATCCTGCCAAATTCACCGATGCGGTGAAATCAGCCAGCGGCATCCACCCGCAGCTTCCCGCCCATTTAATTGATTTATTCAGCCGCAAGGAAAAATTTACGCAGCTAGAAAATGACGCAAATGCGGTGAAAGAATTTATTATTGAGAGGTAAAAAAACCTTCTCCCATTTCTGGAAGAAGGTTTGTATTTTGTATCGAAGAAATTATGCAGCCTTTGGTGTGCTACGCTTGAACGGGCGGTTGCCGAAGCGTTTATTGCCGCCAGCTCCGCCAGCGTTACCGCCGCCGTTACCACCATTTCCACCCGCTGATTTATTGCCAAATGGGCGTTTGTTGCCATAGCTGCGCGGCTTGCTGTCGCTAGCTGCTCCACGCGGCATTTGTGGCGGTGCTTCATTCGGGTTGAGCAAGCGATGAATCGCCCGCCATTTCATATTGTCCTCGCCAGAAATCAGGCAAACTGCCGAGCCTTCCGAGCCATTACGACCAGTGCGACCAATGCGATGGATGTAATCTTCTGGGCATTGTGGCAAATCATAATTGATAACATGCTCAATATGCGGAATATCCAGACCACGAGCCGCAATATCGGTTGCCACCAAAATGCGGAACTTCATATCACGATAACCTTGGATAACTTTTTCGCGCTTGCGCTGATGCAAATCGCCGTGGATGGTATCAGTTTTATGACCTTGCTTGTTAAGGCGTTCAGAAAGCCTGTCCGCGCCGCGCTTGGTTTTCACAAACACGATAATTGAGCCATTACGCGCATCAACCTGTTTTAGCAGCTCATCATATTTGCCGCTATCATTCACATGAACAATTTCTTGTTTGATTTTCACCACGGCTTTATTCACTTCACCCACGGCAATACGCTGTGGATTTTTCAAATATTTTGCTGACATTTTTGCGATTTCTGGCGGAATAGTCGCCGAGAACATCAGGGTTTGACGCACAGGCGGCAGGAATTTTACAATCCTATCAATCTGAATGCCAAAGCCCATGTCAAGCATACGATCCGTTTCGTCAAGCACGAGGAAATTGGTGTCATGCAAAATAAGATTGCCGCGTTCCAAATGGTCATTAATACGCCCCGGTGTGCCAACGATAATGCGTGGGCGCATACGAAGAGCAGCGGTTTGTTTGTGCATAGAATCGCCGCCGATTAGCAACGCCGCCTGCACGAAACTGCGCTGTCCGAGCAATTGGGTGATAACCGTCATCACCTGTGTCGCTAGCTCGCGAGTAGGGGTAAGAACGATCGCGTTACCGCGAGGGTTGTTCAAGATTTTTGCAACTAGCGGAATGCCGAAAGCTGCGGTTTTGCCCGTTCCTGTTTGTGCAGAACCGAGAATATCCTCACCCTTTAAGGCAAGCGGGATTGCTTGCTTTTGAATCGGGGTTGGATTGGTATATTTCATGCGCTCAAGCGCAGCATTTAGTTGAGCGGGAAGCTCAAACTGAGAAAAACTTGTCATTATATAGTCCTTAAAAAAAATTGTTCTTGGCAGAATACTGCACCAAAGAACGATTACGCTTACCACCCTAAATATATAGGGGCGTATTCAAAGCGTAGGCGCAAGAAATTCGGACATCCAAATTCCCTGTGCGGTACGACACACTACGCTTCAAAAAGCGTAACCACCACACCGCGTTGTTAGATATGCGAGAACCAGAGGACTAGATAACTCTGAATACTTTCTAGTCCTCTAGTCCTCGAATTCTCTAGTTATCTAGCTAACCAGCTTCAAATTAGCTGCTGAAGTCTTGCCCTTGTTGGTCGCAAGTTCATAAGAAACTTTTTGACCTTCGTTTAGGGTAGAAAGACCAGCGCGTTCAAGCGCACTGATGTGAACAAACACATCTGAACCACCTTGATCAGGTTGAATGAAGCCAAAACCTTTGGTTGGGTTAAACCATTTTACAACACCTGTAGCCATTGAGAAATCTCCTTTTTATGGCGTTATCCACACGCAGCACCGCGCCGCGCATGAGTAGCTTTCGTAATCAGCCCCCCACATATTTTCATGTAATGGGGTGAACTCTTGGCCAAACTACGAAAGAACGCCGTAAAGGAAGATCTATCACGCGTAAAAAACGCGACACCATACTAAAGATGGTAAGTAATGCGAAGAGTAAATACTAAACCGAGTTGGGACAATCGCAGATTTTTGTTTGCTTGTCAATGGTTTTGTTCATAAATGTTGTTCATAAACTCGAAGATACCTACTGCCAGAGCGTATTTTCCTGTGCTATTATTGTTTCATGGCGCTTGGGGTGGAGCAATTATTTGGTTTTTTAACCGAAGCAGGGGGTATTTTTTCACTTGCACTTGATAATCATTCTCAAACACCGCTATATAGAATTTCTAAGCAGCCTTTCAAAAATATGGCAAAAAGCAACATTACAAAAATGTAATGTTTTTTCCATGGAGATTTAATAATGAAAATGCTTATATGAGTTTGTCCTCAAGAGGGGATATAACTTAAACTTTAATTCAAAGGATTAATATTATGAATAAGACTCTTGCTCTCGTTGCTCTTCTTGGTCTAGTTGCTGCTCCTGCTTTCGCTGCTGAAGAAGCTGCTAAAGCTGCTGCTCCTGCTGTAAAAGCTGAAAAAGTAGTTGCTAAAGAAGAATGCAAAGGCACCAAAGAAGAATGCGCTAAAGCTGCTGAAGAAGCTGCTAAAGCTGCTCCTGCTGCTGGCGAAGTTAAAAAAGACGAAAAGAAATAGTTTTCTTTTCCAATTTTTGGACGATAGAAACGCGCTGGCTTTGGCTGGCGCGTTTTTTATTTTGCCATTTTTAATAAAATCCACCATCTTTGTTCTATGTCATTGTCCAAAAAAATTCTCAAACATCCTCTCACCCAAGTAATCCTTAGCTATTTACTGGCGGGCTACATCCGTTTGGTTATGCTCACCAACCGAAAATCATACTCGGTTCACCCAGATGCTGAAAAATTCATGCGTGGAGAAGAAAACGCTATTTTTGCCTTTTGGCATGGGCGGATGATGCTTCTGCCCGCCATCAACCCACCGCGAAAAATGTTCGTTCTCATATCCGACCACCGCGATGGGCGACTAATTTCACAGGTTATTGCTCGCTTCGGGCAGCAAACCATCGTTGGTTCAAGCAGTAAAGGCGGCACAGAAGCAGTCCGCAATATCGTCCGCTTGCTTAAAAATGGCGATAATATCAGCATAACGCCTGACGGCCCTCGCGGCCCCAACCAAACAGCGGCAATGGGGATTGTGACCATTGCTAAGCTTTCGGGAAAAGTTGTTTTGCCCGTAACCTTCTGTGCCAGAAAGCATAAGCGACTAAGAAGTTGGGATAAATTCATGGTGGCAAAACCATTCGGGCATATAAAATTTTGCATTGGCGCACCAATTATAGTATCATCAGCAGACGAAGCAGCGCGGATTAACATTGAAACCGCCATGAATAATCTGGTAGAACAAGCGGATGCGTTATAATACCTACAAATTCCTGACCTCGTTTTTCGCACCTCTAGTTGGTTTGTGGCTGCGCTATCGTTTGTGGCGAGGCAAGGAAGATAAGGCGCGGTTTGGCGAACGCTTCGGATTTTCAAAACTCACGCGCCCAGAGGGCGTTTTGCTGTGGATTCACGCTGCAAGCGTGGGCGAGGCAAACTCGGTTTTACCACTGCTCGCGCAAATGGAAACCCGCTTTCCCGAGGTAAAAATTTTGCTTACAACGGGAACGGTTAGCTCCGCTAAACTCATTGCCGCCCGCAACTTAAAAAATGTTATTCATCAATATATTCCCGTTGATACTCCTGAAGCGGTTGCCCGTTTCCTGCGGCGTTGGCGACCCGACATCGGCTTTTGGGTAGAAAGTGAACTCTGGCCGAATTTAGTGATTTCCGCCCGCACTCGCGGTTGTTTTATGGTGATTATCAACGGGCGCATGTCACCGCGCTCATTTGATAGCTGGCAAAAACGCGGATTGCTCATGATTTACCAGATGCTTCAATGTTTCGAAGTGGTATTTGCCCAAAGCGAGGCAGACGCGCAGAGATTTCGCGCTCTTGGGGCGCAGGATTCCCGATTTTTTGGTAACATAAAATATGACGCTTTGCCGCTTAGCTGTGAGGAGGCGGTTCTTTTCGCGCTCAAGCAACAAATTAACTCCCGCCCTGCTTGGCTTGCCGCCAGCACTCACGCCGACGAGGAACTACAAATAGCACAAGCGCACACAATCCTTGCCAAGACCTATCCCAATCTGCTTACCATTATTGCCCCTCGCCACCCGCAACGCGGTGCGGAAATCGCAATAAAATTGGCAAAATTTGGCAATGTTGCCCTGCGTTCGCGAGGTGATAAAATCGGTGCTGATACGAAATTTTATATAGCCGATACACTCGGGGAGCTTGGCTTATTTTACCGCCTGTGCGAAATTGTGTTTATGGGTGGTTCATTGGTAGAACGCGGCGGACAGAACCCGATTGAGCCTATTCGGCTACGCTGCGTGATTATTGCAGGAACGCATACGGAAAATTTCAAAGATATTTATACAGAAATGGCGAATTTAGGCATTTATGCAGCAGTGCGTGATGCGCATGAACTCGCCGCGCAAGTGCATAGTTTTATGCAAAATTCCGAAGAAATTATAAAACGGCAAACCATCAGCAAAGAATGGTTGAACAGTAAAAGCGGCGCAATTTCGCGGATAGTTAACACACTCGCCCCAATTTTTGCCCCTGTGGAGCAATCATGAAAACACCGCGCTTTTGGAACTCGAAGAATTGGTTGTCTTTGCTTTTATTTCCGCTATCTGGATTTTACTATCTGGGGTGCAAAGTTCACAAGGCACGGGCAAAACCTAAAAAGCTTTCTGTTCCTGTTCTTTGTATTGGCAATTTAACCGCTGGTGGGGCGGGAAAAACCCCTGTCGCTTTGCATATTGGCGAGCTGCTAAAGCGCAAGGGAATCAAAGCTTTTTTTATCAGCCGTGGTTATGGTGGCAATATAAAAACTCCAACCATAGTTGACATAGAAAAACACCGCGCAAGACAGGTCGGCGATGAGCCTTTGCTGCTTGCCCGCGTTCTGCCCACCGTTGTTTGCAACAACCGCTTTCGCGCTGCCGAGCTGGCGATAAAATCTGGTGCGGAAATAATCGTGATGGATGATGGTTTTCAAAATTATTCCATTGTTAAAGATTTATCGCTAATTGTGGTCGATAGGCGGCTTAGTTTTGGCAATGAGATGATGCTGCCCGCTGGCCCTCTGCGTGAGCCTGTGGCGCAGGGGATAAAACGCGCAGACGGCGTGGTGATTATCAACCCTGCCAATTTTCTGCCCACGGCTTTGCATGATATACCGTTTTTTCTGGCGCGGTCAAAACCAAAGGCTTCTATGCTCGCTCTGAAAGACAAAAAAATCCTCGCTTTTTGTGGGCTGGCATATCCGCAGAAATTTTACCATATGTTGCATGAGGTGGGGGCGAATATTGTTGAGCGCGTGTCGTTTGCCGACCATCACCATTACAGCAAAAAAGAGCTTGCCCTGCTCAAAAAACGCGGCAAGCAGCATGAGGCAATTCTGGTGACCACCAGTAAAGACGCGGTGCGCCTGCCAGATAGCGTAAAGCTCGAGGTAACCATTGCCGAGATGGAATTGGTTTTTGAAAATGATGATAAATTAGAAGACATGATAAATGCCGTCCTCAAAAAATCTTAAATTTTCGCTTAAACATCGGGTGGAAGCGGCTGCCATGCGCGGAGTATTCGCGCTATTTCGCGCCATGCCTTTGGATATGGCTTCTGCAATTGGCGGATTTTTAGGGCGCAGCATAGGCGGATTCATGAAGGCGAATAAAACCGCGCAAAAAAACATTGCCGCAGTTTTTCCTGATAAATCAGAACAAGAGCGCGAAAAAATTATCCGCAAAATGTGGGGTAATCTTGGGCGCACAGCGGTTGAGATGGCACAGCTAAACCGAGAAGAAATGCTAAAACGCATAAAAATAACAGGCACTCATAACTTGCCCGCACATGGCAAACCCGCCTTTATGTTTTCTGGGCATCTGGGCAATTGGGAGCTTCTGGCTATTGTCGCCAAAGCTGGTGGTCGCCCTGTGACGGGGGTGTACCGCGAAGCAAACAACAAGCTTGCTGACCAGATTGTCGCTAATATCCGCAGTGAGTGCTATGCCAATTTAATCCCCAAAGGCTTGCAAGGTGCAATAAAAATTGCCCGCGCCATCAAAAACAACGAGGCGATTGCCATGCTGGTGGATCAAAAAATGAATGATGGAATTGCTGTGCCGTTTTTCGGGCGCGATGCAATGACTGCACCTGCTATCGCCGAGCTGGCTTTGCGCTACGACGCGCCGATTATCCCCGCACGCGTTATCCGCACACATGGGGCAAATTTTGAAGCCATTGTCTATCCGCCTATTGAATACGAAAAAACTGGCGATAAAGAACAGGACGCCAAGAATATTATGCTCACCATCAACAAAATGTTGGAAATCTGGATTTGTGAATATCCCGAACAATGGTTTTGGGTGCATAAAAGATGGGGAAAAGCTTGAGGGAAAGATTTGCATCCCCCAGAAAAAGCTGTATAAAGACTAAAGCCAGACGGCTGGATGATCGCCCGCCTTCGTCCCTTTGGGACTACGGCGCGGCAAGCC
>SXRF01000065.1 GCA_005792635.1 Rickettsiales bacterium | reverse complement strand
TCTACCACCTTATTCTCCAGATTATAACCCCATAGAACAAGATTTCGCTAACATCAAAAAAAGGCGCATCTTTGCACCACAAAATACCACGCTAGAACAAATCATCAAAATGTATAATTGTTAAATAAAGTCACTATACATAATAATCATTACTATTGTAGGTTATCCTATTATCAGGTTTATAATTTATCTTATCATCAGCAAAAATTGAACAGTCTGATATTAAGGTGTTTATATCTGTCATGGTCACTTCTCCTGTTGGTATGGTTAAAAAAATATGAACTTTTTTTGTTCAATGGTTGATATACCACAAGAATGTTACAATTTTATGACGGTTTTGCAGAAAAATTGGAAAAAATGTGAAAATATCTTGATGAATATCCGTAAATTGTGTATTATACGGAATATGAGAGGTGTTTATGATTACTGTTCCTGCTACGGAATTTTCTAAAAATTTTGGGCGTTACCGCGATATGGTGCAGCGGGAAACTGTTGCTGTTACTAGCCATGAGCGGGTTACTGGCTATTTTGTCTCTACGGTTGACTATGAGGAATTCGTGCGGATTAAAGCTATGATGCCGAAGCCTTATGCCGTAGAAGAGCTTTCGGAGGCAACCATCCAAGCCATTGCTGCTAGTAAAATGGACGGGCGGCACGATCACCTCAACAGTTTGCTTGACTGACCGGCATGGCTTTTCCCGTTCCTGAAGCTGGTCTCGTTATTTCATACAGCTATTTATGGCGATATGAGCATGACGCTGGTGCGGAGGAAGGGCGCAAAAATCGTCCATGTGTTATTATTCTTGCGGTAGAGAAAAAGGACGGCGGTATTTTGGTTACAGTTGCCCCGATTACTCACAGTGAACCAAAAGGCAAAAATTTAGGGATTGAAATCCCGCCCCGCGTAAAACAGCATCTTGGGCTGGATTATGAAACTTCTTGGGTGATTATCAGCGAAGTAAATCAGTTTGTTTGGCCGGGTTATGATTTACGAGCAATCAGAGGACACAAAAATAAATTTGCCTATGGTTTCTTGCCACCCAAGCTGTTTGAGCAAATCAAATCAGGCGTTCTTGAACTTATTATCAAACGCCGTTCTGATATTACCTCCCGCGATTAGCGTGAAGTAGCCGCCCTATCCGAGGCAGTGGACAGGGCGATGGGGGTGTTTAGTTGGTGAATTACTGTAATCACAGGGTGTTCCACCAGTTTTGTGAAGCATGGAGAACGCGGGCAATTGATATGCTATCATGGCTAGCGGTATAGAAAATCAGAATATCGGGGAAACTATCTACGCGCCATTTCCGCATATTGGCAAGCTTGGGGTTTTGCATGGTAAGTGGCGAACCGATTAAAGGATTTATTACATCAATGTTTTACATTTCTTGCGCTTAAAGCTGCCAGTGCTTCTGTGCGGATTTCGTCCCAAGATGCTGCGGTTACTTCACTTTCTGGGCTGTTTATTCCTGCCAATAACTGTTCTTCCAACCATTTTTCAGCCTTGGTTTTTTCATCAGCGATAATCAGCTTACAAAAATATTCGCTGGGGTCGCTGTAAAGCCCACTTAAAATCTGCCCATCAACAAATTGCTTTAATGGGTCGGGCAGAGAAATGTTTATGTTTTGCATAGGGAAAATTCCTCAGATTTACACAAAGTTTATGGAGGAATTTTGCCATTATTTACTAAAAACTACAAGAAATTATTTTTAACAATCAACAATAACAAGATCCTGCGCTGTCGCTTTGCGCCCCGCAGGATGACATAGGAGAACAAAAATATGAGTATCAATGAAATTACAGAACGAGTTTCTTCGCTGGGTAATGCGTGGGAACAATTTAAGCAAATCAACGATGCGCGGCTTAGCGAAATTGAGCGTAAAGGATCTGCGGATAGCCTGTATGACGAGCATCTGGGCAATATCAGCATGGCTCTTGATAATTATAAATCACGGCTGGACACCATTGAAACTGCCTATAACCGCCCCATTCTTGGTGATGGTGAAATCGGCGAAACCAAATCGCGCGTGGGTGGCGAATATAGCAAAGCCTTTCGCAATTATCTTCGCAAAGGCATGGATGCTGGGCTGGAAGCCTTGCAAACCAAGGCTCTTTCCGTTGGTTCTGACCCTGATGGTGGCTATTTGGTTACACCGACCATGGCATCCAAAATCGTGCAGTCAATCTTTGAAACTTCGCCGATGCGCCAGCTTGCCAGCGTTGAAACCATTTCTTCCGACGCTCTGGAACTTATTGACGACCACGACCAAGCAGCGGCGGGTTGGACTTCGGAAACGGGCGCAATCAGCGAAACCAGCACGCCAACCCTTGCCAAGCGCAACATTCCCACCCACCAGCTTTATGCACAACCAAAAGCTACGCAGAAATTGGTTGATGATTCGGCGATTGACATTGAGGCTTGGCTTTCAGGCAAAATCGCTGATATTTTTGGTCGTAAGGAAAGCACTGCTTTCGTCAGCGGCAATGGCGTTGGGCAGCCACGCGGTATTTTGACCTACGCGGCGGGGACAAATTGGGGGCAAATTCAGCAAATTAGCTCGGGTACTAGCGGCGCGGTGACTGCCGATGCGATTATCAACCTGTTCTACGCGCTCAAAGACGCTTACACTAAACGCGCGAATTTCCTGATGAATCGCACAGTTGTGCAGTCGGTGCGCTTGCTGAAACAGGCGACCACCAATCAATATATGTGGCAACCTGGCCTTGCCGCGGGTGCGCCTGATACGCTGATGGGGGTGCCTGTGTTTATGGCGGCCGATATGCCCGTTGCGGCGGCGAATTCGCTTTCCATCGCTGTGGGGGATTTTAAGGCGGCATATCAGATTGTTGACCGCCAAGGGATCAACATCCTGCGTGATCCATTCACCGAAAAACCATTCGTAAAATTCTACGCCACCAAGCGCGTCGGCGGCGATGTGGTGAATTTTGAAGCGATTAAATTGATGAAGCTCGCCTAGGCTCGTTATCCTGTGAATCGCGTAAGCGATTGCACAGGATCTCGTCCGATTATTACAAACAGATCCTGCGCTAGCGCGTTGCGCTCCGCAGGATGACTACAAATAAGGAACAAGAAAAATGAGAGATCTATACCATAATGTGCTGGTGAGCCAGCATTTGAACCCAGTAACTTCGCTAATTACCAAAACCTCAACCGCCGTTGATTTGCAAGGATATAATGGCGCGAGCGTGGTGTTTGCCATCGGGCAGTCGGGCGATACGCTGTCGGGCAGTGTTTATTGGACGCTGAAACTGCAACATAGCGATGATGATAGCACCTATACCGACCTCGCGGCTGGCGACCTCAATAGCAGCTCGCTAACCGTGTTGGTGAATGCGACGACGCTGGATAAAACTGCTTATGTTTTCGGCTATCAAGGCGCGAAACGCTACCTAAAAGCCGTCGCCACCCCAACAGGAACACACACCAACGGCACACCAATCGGCATTATTGCTCTCCGCGGCACAGCGGCGTATGCGCCTGTGGTTTAGTGGTGGTACTCGGTACTCGGTTATTCGTACTTGGTGAAAATTGGGTTTAACCGAGTACGAAAGTTTTGTCGCCATCTGGAGACTTTTTGCTTGATAATTTTATGTCGTTTTGTATAATGCTGAAATGATTACTGTGATTAGAACAGAAAAATTTAGCAAATGGCTGGACGGGATTCGTGATAGGGAAGCTCGCTACATTATCACCACTCGTTTGCAGCGAGCTGAAGATGGAAATCTTGGTGATGTGAAGTCTGTTGGGGATGGTGTAAGCGAAATGCGGATTTCTTTCGGTGCTGGGTATCGGATCTATTTTATCCAGCGTGGAAAGCAGATGATCATAATTCTGGCTGGTGGTGACAAATCCAGCCAAGAACGCGATATAAAACAAGCCAAAAAATTGGCGGAGGATTGGAGATAAGCTATGAAACTTCCTAAAGGATATTCAGTTTTTGATGCGGCGGAGCATATCAAAACGCCAGAAGACGAAGCCGCATATCTTCGCGTTGTATTTGAAGAATATGGGGATGATTCTGCATTTTTAGCCAAGGCACTTGGAACGGTTGCTCGCGCTCGGGGAATGAATAATATCGCAAAAAAATCTGGGCTTAGTCGCTCTAGTCTTTATAAGGCACTTTCAGGTGATAGAACGCCAAGCCTTGATACTTTCATTAAGGTTATCAGTGCTTTAGGCTTGAAGATAAAAATAGCATAGTTCATTCATGTGGGGGGCTTTGTTGCAAAAACGCCACAAATGCATAAAAATTCAGATAAAATAGTTGTTTTAACTATTTATTAATCTGCTTGATTTATGTTGAAAATAAGTTAAACTGCTGTTTGAAACTAATATTTGAGCCAAAACAACATATTGAGGTGTAGCGTGGCAAAGCTTTCTAAAACTGAACAAATTATCGCGGAAAAAACCGTTTGTGTGCTTCTGGTGCGCGGTGAAAGCCCCGAGGGCGAGAAGATGTTTGCATATATGGCGGTGCGGGCTGATAAGCTGGAAAGCTTCATAGAAGCGCAGAAAACAGGGACATTCTACCCAGAGGATTACGGAATTGTGATAGAGTCGGGCATGGGCGAGCCTTCCGAAGAAATTAAACAAAAAATGACCACGGAATATGGCTTCAACCATGACGCGATGTTGGATATTGAAACCACCGACGGCGCACATAAAATCGCTAGTAATATCTCCGCCTACGCAACTGGCGGCAAGCCTGAAGAAGATTAGTCGTCATCCTGCGGACGGCATAGCCGTAGCGCAGGATCTGTTGCGAGTGTCAAGATCTTGTGCTGTCGCTGTGCTCCCCACAGGGTGACCGAGAATGTCACAAAAACTTCACAAAACTGTAATATAATTCCCCGAAATTATGTGTTATTCTGATAATGGATAAATATTTCCATGAGGGGTAAATCGTGAGTACAGCACTGATAGAAAACAACCTAACGCCATGGCAGAAGACTTTTAGAGAGTCTGGCGGTTTGTTGTTTGCGGAATGCACCGCTGCAGGAGTTAGTTTAGGCACCGTTGCGTTTGCCGATAAAATAGCTCCTGAATTGGTCAAATCCACTACTGATTTTATAGCAAAAAAATTCATAGAGCCGCATTTAGAAACCTTTGAAAATGTAATAGGTACTATTTGTAAAACCAAAGATTGCCAACCAGATAAAACAAAATCTCCAGAGGAGAGAGCAAGAAAACTAGCTCATGTTTTGGTGGTTTTTACGCCAGCGTTTGCTGCTGGTTTATTGACAAAAATGGCAATGCGTCGCGGGTCTAATGAAAAATTGGGAATGCCTGATGCACACCCTTGGTATCGGTTGGATAAAATGAATTCTCATGATCTAAAGTTGTTGGCTCTTGATGATGGTGTTCATATTGGTGCAATGGTTTTTCTTGGGACGCTAGGTGCTGGGATTGCAGATACTATGATTGATGGGGCAACTAGTATAATGCACAAGGTCTTTGGGGTGAATGAGAAAAAAGCTCATGACTTGGCTAGTATGGGAGTTTTAGTAGAAGTTGTTCCAAACGCTTTAGGATTTATTGCGGCACTTGTGGCAATTAAAAATCACCATCATAGATAAAAAGGCTACCCCAATCCTTATTAGGGAATGGGGTAGCGTTGTTTTTATCGCCTAAAAAGGGCGTAAATAAAGAATTTTAAAAACCACAGTATTCCCGCTGGTGGAAATACCACCAACAAAATAATACCAACAATGATTATTTCCACAAAACCCCCTAGCTATTTTTCAAGCGATTGGGTATATAAATGACACTCAAAATCTAAAATTTTGAGTGCGTAAGCGTTACAAAGAACAAATCAATTTGTTTTTTATTCTTCTATGAACAACTAGGTAACCGAGCCATTGTACCCCCCCCCCCCCATTTATTAAAGTCAAGTAATTATTGAGCTGCGGCGCGAGATTCTGTGCTGTGGCTTTCGCCACCCACAGGATGACAAAAAAAATGAAAATCATAATGACCAAAACTCGCTATGGCAGCGAGGATGGTTTTGTTGTGCGCTTGTTTCTGGCGGGGCGGGAATATGAAATGGCGGAAACTTTGGCGGAATATTTTATCAATAGATCCTGCGCTCGGCTAATGCCGCCGCAGGATGACAAAGGAGAAAAAAATGTCAAACAATGAACGATTGCTCACGCGGGTTACTGCGCCTGCGAGCGAGCCAGTGACTCTGGCGGAGGCGAAATTATATTTGCGGGTGGACGGGGCAAGCGAGGACGCGCTGATTTCCGACCTAATTGTTTCCGCCCGCATGGCAGCCGAGGATTTTCTGCGCCGTTCGCTGATTACGCAAACTTGGAAATTGGTATTTAATGATTACGCGGATGATGTCGCGCTGCCGATGCCGCCTGTGGTGAGTGTGGTAAGCGTGGTAATTCGCGGGCGCGATGACAGTACGCAAACTTTTAATGTGGGGAATTATTATCTGAACGCCGCGAAAAATAAGCTGGTGTTTGACACTACGCCGATTGGCTTTGCTGTGGAAATCACCTATAACACTGGTTACGGCGCGGCGGCGGCTGTTCCCGCCTCGATAAAATACGGCATTCTCGCGCATATTGCCGCGTCGTACGATGACCGCACGAACGCGCAAATTCCCGCGGCGGCGATTGCGCTTTACGCGCCATTTCGCGAGGTGTTGTTATGATAGGAAAAAAAAACCGCATCGCGCCTGCGCCATCGGCTTTCATTGCAGCAAGAGGTGAACACGCCAGACGGGGCAGGGGGAAACACGCGAACTTGGCAAGTAATCGCCGATTTATGGGCGGAAATCAACCCAATTAGCGGCGGGGAAAGGCTATTTTCAGGGCAGCTTTCCGCCGAAATTAGCCATAAAATCACCATCCGCTACCGCGCTGGCATAACCGCGGGAATGTGCTTTTTATATGACAACCGCGCCTTCAACATCCGCGCAATCCTGAACCAGAAAGAAAATGACGAAATTTTGGAAATTTGGGCGGATGAGGGTTGATTTACAAAGTGTTTTTACAAAGTTGACAATTCCAGTATTTTAGCTATATCTAGCCTTCCTTTCGCTAGGGGGCATTAGCTCAGCTGGTAGAGCGCTTGCATGG
>SXRF01000064.1 GCA_005792635.1 Rickettsiales bacterium | reverse complement strand
TTCAGCGCGTTACCGCCCGTTGTTGTTTCAGGATTACCAAACATAACACCAATTTTCTGGCGGATTTGGTTGATGAAAATAACTGTGCAGTTAGTGCGCGAGATTGAGCCTGTTAATTTACGCAGAGCTTGGCTCATCAGGCGAGCTTGCAAACCCATGTGCGAATCACCCATTTCGCCATCAATTTCCGCCTTTGGAGTAAGAGCCGCCACCGAATCAACAACAACAACTTCAACCGCGCCAGAGCGAACTAAAGTGTCGACAATTTCAAGTGCTTGCTCACCAGTATCAGGCTGAGAAACCAACAATTCATCAATATTAACGCCAAGTTTTTTTGCATAAATTGGGTCAAGCGCGTGTTCCGCATCCACGAAAGCGCAAACGCCACCTTTTTTCTGCGCTTCCGCAACAATATGCAGGGTGAGAGTGGTTTTACCAGAGCTTTCAGGGCCAAAAATTTCCACCACCCGACCGCGAGGCACACCGCCAACGCCAAGCGCAATATCAAGCCCTAGCGAGCCAGTTGGTATTGCTTCAATCGCCTCCATTTTATTATCGCCCAATTTCATAATTGAGCCTTTACCAAAGGTTTTTTCAATCTGGCTGAGTGCGGTTTCTAGTGCTTTATTTTTATCCATTTTTCTCTCCATTTTTCTTAATCAACAAAAAGCATTGAGAACAATCTACACGCAATATTTACTGGTGCAATAGGCAATTTACAATTGACCAACAGGGCAATTCACAATATATGAAATCTAAATAACTCAAGGAATTTTTTTATGATTGATGCACCAACCAACCAAGATAAAGCTCCGAGCTTTGCCATTCGAGGGCAGTATATAAAAGACCTGTCTTTTGAAAACCCGAATGCTCCGCAGAGTTTGTTGCCGACTAACACTCCGCCGAAGATTGAAGTGGCGGTGGATTTGAAGGCGCAAAAGCTGCAAGACGATTTATACGAAACCATCTTGCGGATTTCTGCCCGCGCTAATTCCGCAGAAGGAATGCCGCTATTCCTTGTTGAACTTTCATACGCTGGGGTTTTCCAGATTGCCAATATTCCGCCTGAGCGCATTGAACAGCTCATAATGGTTGACTGCCCGTTTGTAATGTTCCCATTCGCCCGCAGGGTTGTTGCCGATACAACCCGTGATGGAGGATTTGCACCACTTATGCTTGACCCGATTGATTTTCACACATTATATATGCAAAATAAAGCTCGCGCCACCGCCTAACTGTTGCAATATAGCATCAGTTTTGCAAAAACTTGTTAAATTTTGGGCGATTTTACAGAATTATCCTGACAATCAACCGTTTATTAAGCTAGTTAGGCGTAGATTGCACTTTTGATAGTGTAGGAAATATTCGTTGCATTCGGTATTAGTTTGAATTAACTTCCGAATTCAAATTATTGCCTAGCAAAAGTACATTATTAAAAATACTGAATTAACTTAAAAATTAAAAAAGGATGCTACTCATGATGAATCTAAAAAAAGCCTCTATGTTGGTTACTGTAAGCCTTATGCTTGCTCCTGCTGCTTTCGCGGGTGATGCGCCAAAGAATGTTGTTAAAGACACCAATGGTCATGTTGTTGTTAACAGCTTCAACAACTGCGTTATTTCAAACTTTGAATCTCCAAACTCAGAATGCAACGAATTGTACCTTTCTGAAGAACTTCGCAAAGTTTATTTTGATTTCAACAAATCAACCTTGAACGCAAAAGAAAAAGCGAAGCTTGACCAAGTTGCAAAAATTCTTTTGGCTGCTAAATCAGTTGAAAGCATCGATATTGACGGTTTTGCTGATAGCATCGGTAAAGATGGTTATAACAAAAAACTATCTGCGAAACGCGCTGCAACTGTAAAAGCTTACCTTGCGAAAAAAGGTGTAAAAACCCGCAAAGTGACCATCAAAGCTCTTGGTGAAACTCAACCAGTTACCAATTGTGATGCTGCTCTTGCTAAAGCGGAACTTGTTACCTGCCTAGCAGAAGACCGTCGCGTAGAAATCAAATTGAACATGAAGAAGTAGTTTCTTCGGTTCTATTGAATTTAGAAAAAGGGCTTTCTTCGGAAAGCCCTTTTTTGTTTTACAAAACAATAAAAATCTCCTAGAAAAACTGCATGGATTTTTTACTCTCACCTCTTACTTCTTTTCTCGCTTCGGTTGGGCGCGTGTTCTTCGCTTTTCTGGAAGCTGTGGGGCGACTTGCGCTGTTCGTCTGGGCGAGTGTTAGCGCGATTTTGCGCCCGCCTTTTTACACTAAAATGCTGTTCAAACAGCTAATTGAAGTTGGCTATTATTCCCTGCCTGTGGTGGGCATGACGGCGATGTTCACTGGCGCGGCTCTTGCCCTGCAAACCTATTCTGGTTTTTCGCGCTTTAACGCGGAAAGCTCGGTTGCGATTGTCGTTGTGTTGGCAATCACCCGCGAGCTTGGGCCTGTCATGGCGGGGCTTATGGTGGCGGGGCGCATAGGTGCGGCTTATGCGGCAGAAATCGGCACGATGCGCGTAACTGAACAGATTGACGCCCTCACCACCCTGTCCACCGACCCGCATAAATATTTGGTGTTGCCGCGCTTGCTGGCTGGGGTGTTGATGCTACCGCTGCTGGTTGCCATTGGCGATATTATCGGGGTTTTCGGCGGCTATATGGTGTCTATCCATAATCTCGGTTTTTCGGCTGGGCCATATCTTAAAAGCACTTTTGAATATCTGGAAAGCAAGGATGTGATTTCTGGGCTGATAAAAGCTTCAGTGTTTGGGTTTATCATCACGCTGATGGGCTGCTATCACGGCTTTCATTCCAAGGGCGGGGCGCAAGGCGTGGGTGCAGCGACCACGCACGCGGTGGTTTCCGCCTCCATTCTCATTCTCCTTTCCAATTATGTGTTAACCGCGCTGCTTTTTGCGAAATAAACCACACGAAATAATTTTTATGAATACTCGCCCAAAACCCGTTGTTCTCGCCATTCTTGACGGCTGGGGACATACTCATTCTGGTGAATATAACGCTATTGAGCTGGCGAATACGCCGACTATGGACACCCTCGCCCATGATTTTCCAAGCGGTTTTATCAATGCCTCCGAGCTTCATGTTGGCTTGCCAGCTGGACAAATGGGCAATTCGGAAGTCGGACACATGAATATAGGAAGTGGTCGCGTTTTACTACAGGATTTGCCGCGCATTGACGCCGCAATTGCGGATGGAACACTCTCTGCCAAAGCAGCCCTACAAAAATTCATTACGGCAGTGAAACAAAAAACCAGCGTGGTGCATTTGCTGGGTTTATGTTCGGATGGCGGCGTGCATTCGCACCAAGCGCATATCGCCGCCATGACGAAAATATTTTCCGAAAATGGCTTGCGCGTCAATCTGCATTTATTTACCGATGGGCGCGACACACCGCCGCAAAGCGCGATAGGTTTTGTGCAAGAGCTGGAACAAAATCTTTCTTCTCCCCCCCCCCTTGCGGGGGAGGGCGGGGTGGGGGGTGCATCCACTACCTATGAATTATCGGCTACCCCCCTCCCTAAC
>SXRF01000063.1 GCA_005792635.1 Rickettsiales bacterium | reverse complement strand
TTTCTACCACCTTATTCTCCAGATTATAACCCCATAGAACAAGATTTCGCTAACATCAAAAAAAGGCGCATCTTTGCACCACAAAATACCACGCTAGAACAAATCATCAAAATGTATAATTGTTAAATAAAGTCACTATACTTTGCCTAAAAACTTGACAAGTTATAACTTATGTAATAATATGGTTATTATTTTAGTAATAACATATAGCCACATGAGGATTTTATGACTGTTTTAAAACTAACCGCAATTGGTAATTCTGTTGGTGCAATTTTCCCGAAGGAGCTGCTGGCAAGGTTGCACGCCGATAAGGGCGATGAGCTTTATGTAACGGAGATTCCCAATGGTATTACTCTAAAAACTTATGACGAGGAAATGCTAAAGGATATGGAGCTTGCCGAGCGCATTATCCGCGAAAATCGCAATGTCCTTAAAAAATTAGCTGATAGTTAGGCGGATTTTTTATGACCGCGAACATTGAACCGAAATGGATTTCGGAAGAAGTTATTATTGCCATACACGACCGCCAGATTGTTGAATTTGGCGGGGCTTCGGGTGTGCGCGATATGGGGTTGTTGCAATCTGCCATTGCTCGCCCGCAAAATGCTTTTCACTATGAGCAAATAACCTCGCTAACTCGTTTGGCAGGGGCGTATGCTTATGGAATTGCTAAAAATCATGCCTTTGTGGATGGCAATAAACGCACTGCTTTTATGACTTGCTATTTGTTTTTGCTAAAAAATGGTTTTGTGGTAAACGCCAGCGAAACAGAGCGTTTTATTGCGATACTTTCTTTGGCAGAGGGAGTGTTTAGCGAGGCGCAGTTTGTAGAATGGCTAGATAAAAATACGGCAAAAGAATGACGCAAAAACTAAATTCCCTAGGCTTTTCAAAACCAGAACAACAAACCCGCGTGGTGGTTGCCATGTCGGGTGGTGTTGATTCGTCGGCGGTTGCCGCATTGCTTGCCGAGCAAGGCTATGAGGTTATCGGCATAACCTTGCAGCTTTATGACCATGGCGCGATGGTGAATAAAAAAGGTGCGTGCTGCGCTGGTGCGGATATTCACGATGCGCGGCGCGTGGCGGAAAAAATCGGCATTCCCCATTATGTGCTGAATTATGAAAGCAAATTCAAAGAAAGCGTGATGGATGATTTTGTGGATAGCTATCTGGCGGGTGAAACGCCGATTCCATGTGTGAAGTGTAACCAATCAGTAAAATTCAAAGACTTGCTACAAACGGCGCGGGAGCTAGGCGCGGACTGCATGGCAACTGGGCATTATGTGCAGCGCGTGATGGGCGAAGATGGAAGCGCACAGATGCTCCGCGCCGCCGACCCAAGCCGTGATCAGAGTTATTTTTTATTCGCCACAACGCAGGAGCAGCTTGATTTCCTGCGCTTTCCGCTGGGGCATCTGGCGAGCAAGGCGGAAACTCGCGCCCTTGCCGCAAAATATGGTTTGCAGGTGGCGGACAAGCCCGACAGCCAAGATATTTGCTTTGTGCCGACGGGCGGCTATGCACAGGTGATTGAGAAACTGCGCCCGAACGCACTCGCCCACGGCGATATTGTAACCATGGACGGAACGCTTATCGGGCGGCATGACGGAATTATCAATTACACAGTGGGACAGCGCAAAGGGCTAGGCATTGGCGGTAGCGGCGACCCGCTATATGTCATCCGCCTTGATGCTGATAAAAAACAAGTGATTGTCGGGCGCAAAGAAGATTTGCTCAAGGATAAATTCATCATTCGTGATTGCAACTGGCTGGGAGACGCGCATAGCGAAGTTTTGGTGAAAATGCGCTCCATGCAGTCACCAGTTCCCGCAACCATCAAAAAGCTGGAAAACAACCGTGCGGAAATCACACTTGCCAGCCCACAATCCGCCATTTCCCCTGGTCAAGCTTGCGTTGCCTATAGCGCAGAGCGCATGATTGGCGGCGGGTGGATTTGTGGATGATTCCTACATCTTTAGCGTTCCGCGCATTGGGAGTTTTTCGCGGTTGACATAGGAATTCAGCAACAAGCCGATGGCGCATAGGCTGGAAATCATGATGCTACCGCCGTATGACATTAGCGGCAGAGGTACGCCGACCACAGGCATAAGCCCCATCACCATTCCGCAATTTATGAGTATATGGATAAAGATAAGTGCGACCACACCCGCCGCCACCATCGCGCCGAAGGTGCTGCGGCTGCGCAGCGCGGTCAGCATTCCTGCGCCCAGTAGTGCTATATATAGCAACAGCAATGCTAAACTACCAAAAAATCCGAATTCTTCGGCGAGCATGGTGAAGACAAAATCCGTGTGTTTTTCGGGTAGAAAGTTAAGCTGGCTTTGCGAACCTTGCAAATAACCCTTGCCGAGCAAGCCGCCAGAACCGATGGCAATCATTGACTGCAAAATGTTATATCCCGCGCCCAGCGGGTCTTGCTGTGGGTCTAGGAAGGTGAGAACCCTGCGTTTTTGATAACCGTGCATGAAATGCCAGATAACTGGCGTGGCGGCGAGAACCCCCAAGCCAGCTCCAATAAAATATCGCCACTGCACGCCAGCAAGGAAACACATAATCGCCCCAACACACAGCAAAATGGTGGTTGTGCCAAGATTTGGCTGGCGCAAAATAAAAATGGCGGGTAGGGCGACAATAATAATCGGGATGATGAGGAATTGCGGTCGGGGAATATCCTCGGCGTGGGTTTGCTGGAAATAGCGGGCGAGAACCAATATCACCGCCAGTTTCATAAATTCCGATGGCTGCAAATTAAGCCCGCCCAGCTTTAGCCAGCGTTTCGCCCCCATGCCGATATGCCCAGCAATATCAACGCCGATTAGAACTAATAAACAGGCAAAATAAAAAACATACGCATATTCCATAAGCAGGTGCATAGGCATGACCGCGAGGATAAGCATTAGGAAAAAAGCCACGGCAAAGCGGCTGAATTGCTGGGAGAGATAGAGCGTGCTTTCGCCGCCACCCGCCGAATACATCATCGCAAGCCCGATGCCCGCAATAACCGCTGCCACCAGCACAATAAACCAATTCACCTCCGCCAACCGAAACAACGGCTGCATGGTGTGGCTGGCGTGGTGATGATGTCGAATATGGCGCATTCTGTGGTTTATATAGGAAAAAATACTATAAATCAATGCAGACTTCCCCGCAAACCCATTTTGGCTTCAAATCTGCTTGCGATAGAACCTCCTCGGGTCGGTCATGTATAAAGCATACACTCCGCTCCCCTCGGTATCCATCGCTGCGCGATTTATTGCCAAAATGAGTTTTCGGAGAAGTCTGTAGCTGTGTTTTTTAGAAAATACATATAAATCAATGTAATAGGCTAAGTTGGTGCAATTGTCACAAAAGCTTCACTTTTCATATCCCGCCAGCTATGGCATAGTGATAGTGGGTGTAATAATATCTTTTGGCAATAGAGCGTAGTTATGGCTGGTAACACAAAAACGATGAAGGATCTGCTCGCGGAATACTACGCTGGTGGCGGAGAGGGTGTTGCTGACGAAAATATTAAATTTGGAGTCAGTAAAGAAGCGTTGCTTGATTTTGCTAAGAAAAAGTTAGAATCAAACCCCCATCAAACTAAAGATGAAATACTAGAAGAACTAAACAAATTTGATAAAAATAAAGATGGTCTTTTATCTGTTGCTGATATTCCAGAAATTACTATTGATGGAAAAAAGTTGGACTTAAAAACTGACAAGTTAAAAAATAAAGCCATTGATATAGAACAGCTATCTGATGTTATTAGTAGGCTATCTGGCGAGGAAAATGTGCTAAAGATACAGTCAGTCTTGCTTGATGCTGCTGATAATCATGCAGCGAATTCTACAGGAAAAGAGAATGATGGAATAATTACGCAGGAAGAGTGGGCTGTTATTCAAAATATGCCAAGAGAACAATTGGCGCAAATTCCAGCTGTGAGACAATTATCGGTTTCTATGGGGAAACAAATTTATGACTTGGTTAAAACTGTTCCACAGTCATCAGAACAAACTCAAGCAGGTGTACCTGCTACAAAAGGCATGAATTCCTCTGAAAATACTACAGAAAACAAGCCTGCTGAGGCGGCTTCCACAGATGCAGCCACCACACCCGACACTAGCGAAACAACTTCCAGTTCACCTCAAAATCTTGGTGAGTTTTTCAGGAAAAACCCTAATGCTGGCGGAGCGATTGGGCTAGGGCTTGGACTGTTTTTTGCGATGTTCGGCGGGAGTTGGTTGGTGGCTTTGTTACTTCCCTTGATTGGCTCATATTTTATTGATGGTGAAAAAGGAATTTTAGGTGATGTAGTGAAAAATGCTTGGGGCGGTGATGGCGGGAAGTCTGGCGGTGCTGGCGCGAGTGGTGATTATTCGGAGAAAGGTGCGGAAGCAGCACAGGGAAATACGATGGAAGATGTTTGGCAACGCAAACCAGCTGCTCCTAGTCAATACCACAAAATAACCGATGGCG
Source organism: Rickettsiales bacterium (assembly GCA_005792635.1). GTDB lineage: Bacteria > Pseudomonadota > Alphaproteobacteria > Rickettsiales > SXRF01 > SXRF01. The sequence goes on along the minus strand of SXRF01000063.1, from coordinate 2,246 downwards.
AAAAAGATGTAGGTACGGTTGCCCTAAGCATAAATAGCAAAAATGAATTTATTGATACGCAGGAAGCTGGGCAGTTGGTTTTGCGTGGAAAAATATTGGAAAATGGGAATGTTCAGATTACAGAAACCGCAGCTGTTGGTGCGGACAGAGCATTAGGAGCATTTTATAATTTGGGGGATAAGAGTGTTATTATACCAGCTAATAATGGTGTGATTGATGCAAATTCTTCTGAGTTTAGAAAAGTATTAAAAACTGCGGAATATAGAATAAAATATGAGAATAACTCATTTGCAAGGCAACAAGCAATAGCAGCGAAACCTGTTCCATTGATTTCGGAAAATGTTAGCAAAACGCCAGAAATTCCAGAGGGCTGTTATCGCACACCAAATACATCAACTGGTATTTCTTGTCCTATGAAATAAGTTAGATTTTCCCCTCCAAAACCTGCTTCACCATATATCTCGGGCGGTGGCGCACTTCTTTATAAATCCTACCGACATATTCGCCGATGATGCCCAGCCCCAGCATGGTTACGCTAATTAGGAAAAATAGGATGGCGAACAGGGTGAACACGCCGTCCACCTCGGGGCCGATGAATATTCGCCGCCCCGCCATATAAAGCACGAGCAGGAAGCTAAGCCCTGAGCAGAGCATACCAACAATGGTGAACATTTGCAGAGGTACGAGCGAAAAACCCGTCACCAAATCAAAATTATAGCGGATTAGTTTGTATAGGTTGTAGTTGGATTCACCAGCGGCGCGTTCTTCGTGACCGACATCAATTTCTGCTGGGTTTCCCGCTAGCTCTTGGCTGAGCGCGGTGATGAACGGTGAAGCATCGCCAATTTCCACTATTTGATCGATTATACTCCGCTTATAAGCGCGGAGCATGCAGCCATGGTCGCCCATGTCGATATTAGTGATTTTTTTACGCACGATATTGGAAAGCTTGGAAACTGCTTTGCGCCACGCCAAATCCTGACGATTTGAACGCCGTCCGCCGACTACATCATGCCCCACCTCAATCAGGTTTAGGAGTTTTGGTATATCTTCAGGTGGGTTTTGCAGGTCGCAGTCCAGCGTCACCACCACATCGCCGCGCACATGCTCAAACCCAGCCATAATCGCTGGGTGCTGACCGTAATTTCGCATGAATTCCACCACGCGGATGACATCAGGGCGTTTTGCAAATAAATCCGCGAGAACCGCCTGCGAAGCATCCTTGCTGCCATCATTTACGAACACCACCTCATAAGGCTTGCCGTGCGCGTCCATCACCTTGGTCAGGCGCGAAAACATGATGGGCAGGGTTTTTTCCTCGTTATAAACGGGAATTACTATGGAAACATAAGGTGTGGTCATGAGCTTCGTAGTCCGTAGTTAGTAGTTCTTAGGTCGTAATTAGTAGTCCGTAGACCGTAGTTCGTAAATAGCTATTTTACAACGAATTACGGACTACTGTTTCCATTGCTTTTATCCCACAAAAAAATCCCTCCTCCCTTGCGGGGGAGGGTGAGGGTGGGGGGGGGGTAACTAGATATGTTTTCTAGCGTTTAGAATTTCTATTATTTGATTTGCGTCTAATTTAGTTCCATCCAAAGTTTCTCTTATTGGCGTGAAAATTTTTAGCATTTTTTTATACCCGCCAACACATGGGCAATGGGAATCTAAATTTCGTCCGCTAAAAACTGAAAATCTATTTAATTTGCTTATTATAAACCGTGCAATATGATATTCAGGCTCATTATTTCCATCAAAACCAATGAATTTTATACTTCTATTATTGGATTGTACTAATGTTTGTTCTTTAGCAGAAAGATTATTATATCCATCTTCAATAAAAGACCACATATCAAGTATATCCACTACTTCTCTAACAATATCAGGAGTTTCATTGTATTGCTGGAATATCCATTCATATTTCCAACCAATCCCCCATAGATTATCAGACGCAATTGCTTCTTTAATAAATTTATGGTCAATTTCAGCGTCTATATTTAATTTTTCATAAATATCGCTTAGCATAACAAGGATTAGTTTTTCACCATTACTTAAATTCATTTTTAATACCTTTCATGTTTTTCATAAGTTTTACAATCAAGGCGATGTATAGTGACTTTATTTAACAATTATACATTTTGATGATTTGTTCTAGCGTGGTATTTTGTGGTGCAAAGATGCGCCTTTTTTTGATGTTAGCGAAATCTTGTTCTATGGGGTTATAATCTGGAGAATAAGGTGGTAGA